>NZ_JBRCOK010000025.1:0-225710 GCF_053501535.1 Bellilinea sp.
CGTGATCACGGTGTTTTACCCGACGATTGGATTGAAAATGAAACACCCGACAATCTGAATAACCGTTACCTTCAAGCCGCCCTTCAAGCCTTCAACCTGAATACAAACCCGTGATTTTTACATCGGTTTCGATTGCTGATAATCCTGCGGAGTATCCAGATCTTGAAGCACACTCGGCGAATCCACGTTGAAGTAATGGATTTCATGCTGAAAACGGCGTAAAAAATCCCGCAGGGTGTAGGATGGATTCAGATTTTCTAATTCAGACCAAAGCGTTCGATCAATCAACCAGGGGTGGCCACGGCGGTAGTTATAACTCGGAACGATAATTTTAGCGCCTGTATTTCCATATGTTTCCAATACACCACTGACGGTTTCTATCCGCATGTGAGGTTGATCTCCCAGCACAATCAATGCAGCCGTGGCGTCCTTCGGTAGGGTTCTGATTCCAACCCGGATGGAATCGGTCATTTCACCGTTGGCGAAATCCGGGTTGAAAACCATCTCAACCGGAAATGGCAATGCCAGAATACTCTGTTGAATTAACTCACGATTCGCCCCAAGGACGGTGTGAATTTTTACGATTCCGCAGGAATGCAAAGTACTCAATACCGTTTGCAAAACCGTCTTTCCCCCCCAATCCATTAATAATTTCGGTTGCCCCATCCTGGTTGACAAACCAGCTGCCAGTACCAGCGCTACCACATCGTTGGCTACGCGCAATTTTTCAACCATACCGTGCTCTCAACCACTCATAGTCTTCTTCTCGATCAATATCTCGAAGATCATTTGGATTTTCCCACTCAATCGTTTCAACCGAATATTTGTTAAACAAAGCCTTCCCGCCTCGCTCACCTTCCAGTTTCAATAAATCCTCAAAGCAACGCCGGTCAAATAATACTGGATTCACGGTTTGCCCCTGCAAAGAAGTGGAGAAAATTGTGCCCGCCTTTTTACGGTGTGCTGATACCAGTTTTTCAATCACGCCCTGAGGAATCTGCGGGACATCGCTCATCAGGAACACGGCAGCGCCAACCTGATCAGCCACAACCGCCAGGCCGCATTTGACCGAGGTGCTCAATCCCATCTCCCATTGGGAATTATGCACAACCATAACCGGTAAGTCAGCAACAGCTTTTTCTACTGCTTGGTTGTGTGCACCACTGACCACCACAATCGGCTGCAAACCAGCCCGCAAACTTTTTTGAACCACATGCCAGATGAAAGGCTTTCCACGCCATTCCAGGATCTGCTTCGGCCTTCCAAATCGCGTTGAACCACCCGCCGCGAGAATGATACCCGCAACTCGTTCAAATCGCTGCTCTACCCGTTCTGCAGGTGATACCTGAGCAGCATTACCCCAAATCACTTGATGATATTTTTCCAACAAAGGTGTGGATATGGTTTGTTTTTCCTGATCGTTCAAAACAACCTGATCCAGCTGATTGAAAAAGACACTCTTTCTGGCATTTTTCGGTATATTTTTTAAGCCTCCTTCATCCGCCAGCAAATAACGTAGGATCATTTCGAATGTAATCTTTTCACCCAGTTGAGTACCGGTTATTTCTGCAAACTTTTCAGCCCGAAAAACTGTCTCCTCATCCACAGGTTTACCTAACCCGGATAACCCAACGACCACCACAACTTGATTGACCCACGCCGGAATTGGGGGTTCATGTTGCGCGGGGGCTTTGAGCGGCAGTCTGCGTGAACCATCCGCTTCAAGCAGGAGCGGTAAATCCAAACGGTCACAAAACTCCCGGATGAGGTCTATCTCTGGGGATTGGATACCCCGCGTTCGATTATTCTCTCCAATCGGCCCGGTCAATAATGTAATCCCGTTCAGGGGTTTTTGGAATGCAAGCTCAACATCATCTGGATGTTCAATGACCGTGTGAGTATCAGCCAGTTTCAGCTGGTCGGTGCAGAGGTGAACAGTGGCAGCCAGGACAACCGGTCTGGCAAATTCTTTTGAGGAATTAAACAGGATGGTGCTTTTGCCACCAGATCCAACAATTGCGAGACGGCTGGTTTTTTCTAACCGTAGGCCATCCAATAAGCGCATATCAATCACCACACAACCGTTTTCGCAGATCAGACCGGGAGAGCACCGCCTCAAGGACTCCCCCACCAATCGCGAGCGATTTATCGGATACCAGACTACACAACCGGGGATCTTTACGCGGGTCGACATCCCCAACCTTCATTCCGCTGGTGACTGGCAATCCTTCCATTACCATTCCGCGTATCACGCCGTCAAATCTCGCGAGGATCGGCACACCATCCACTTCCGCCACCGGCTGACCTTTGGAAACAAAATCGCAAATTCGTACCAGCGGTTTGAAAAAACCATCCTTCGGTGCTCGTAGTACGCGTTCTTCCACAAATCCATTAACGGCTTCCGGTAAACCGCTGTCCACCTCGGCAGTACCGCTCCAGTACACCCTCCCAAGCGTTGGTCCGCGTTTGGTTTCAACAACTGCATGGCAATTCAAACCGGCAGTAAAACCCGGACCCAGCCCAATGATCAGAGGAGCGGAGTTCAAACCGATTTCAGGAGGAGACTTTCTCAAGCGGGCATCCACAATCACATCCGGCTTCAACCAGTGAATCGATTCCGCATCCGGGTCTATTACAACGGACACGACCGATTTTTCCAGCATTTCTAAAACTTCATCTTTCACTTCAGCCTTTCTGGCAGGCACTTCCTCCACAAAGGTTGAACCACTGATCACCGCTTCGGCAAAAGAAACAGTACGGCGTACGACCAGTGGCATGGGAAGTTCGGTCACAATTATCTGCGCCCCCACCCGGTAAAGCCGCACACCAACCCCACTGCCCAAATCCCCGCCGCCGCGGATGAGCACTCTCAGTCTGGTCATTTACATGCCCGGTTAATAATTATTCTTCCAGCCCAAATAAAATTCTTTCCGGTGTATACGGGAATTGATCGAACCACTTCCCGGTTGCATTGCGGATGGCTGCTCCAACAGCTGGAGCCAGTGGTAAATATGGCATTTCACCCATCCCACGCGCCCCCCACGGTCCGCGCGGGTCTGCGTATTCCAGGATAATTGACTCAACCTTTTCCGGAATATCCAGGATCGTCGGTATCAGATATGTGGAAAGGGTTTTGGTCAGTACCTGTCCATCCTGCTGAATGAAGTTTTCCAGAATGGCGTAACCAGCTGCCTGAACCACTGCGCCTTCCACCTGACCTTGCACCTGCTGAGGATTGACCGCTTTGCCCACATCATCCGCGCAAATGACATTAACCAACCGCACCTGTCCGGTCTCAACATCAACTTCGACTTCTACAGCCTCAGCCACGTACCCATAGGCAAAATTGGGTTCGGATTTACCGGTTTCCGGGTCGTAGGGTGTCGTTCGGGGAGGGCGGTATTGAAATTCTGCTCTGGCAGGTCGTTCTTCGTTCTTCCACTCCTCCAGGGCTTTTTCTGCTGCTCCCCGAATGGCATTGCCTGCCATGAAAGTCATTCTCGACGCCGACACGCTGCCCGAATTTTTGGTTACTGCTGTATCTGCAGCAACCAGTTCAACCTTTTCCAGCGGTAATCCCAATGCTTCGGCAGCCATTTGCACCAGAACAGTGTGCGAGCCCTGACCAACTTCAGCCGCAGCATGATAGAGGACTGCTTTTTCTATTTCAGCATTACCATGCAGCTCAATAATGGCCCAACAGTTTTCTGGGGCACCAAAAGAAAAGCCAACGTTCTTAAAAGCACATGCAAAACCAATCCCTCGCTTGAGATGTGCCTGGCCGGTCTTTACCTGAAATCCGGCCGGCCGGTGCCATCCATCTTCTCCTTTTACCCATCCGGCACTTTTTGCACAGGCTTCAACCACCTTCTTAATGCTAACTCCCGCAGGCAGTGGGGTGCCCACTGAAAGCAAGTCACCCTCATCTAAAAGGTTGCGCATTCGAATTTCAACCGGGTCGATGCCCAGCGCTTCGGCCAGCTTATTCATCTGCATTTCGGCAGCAAATGCACCTTGCGGTCCTCCAAACCCACGAAAAGCCCCATTGGGCAGGTTATTGGTATAAACTGCATAGGAATCCACCTTAACGTTGGGTATGGAGTAAGGTCCGGTACACATTAAAGTAGCGTTTCCCAGCACCTTTGTTGAGGTGTAGGCATAAGCGCCGCCATCTGCAACGACCTCCACTTCCGCGGCGAGGACTCTGCCATCGCGTTTTGCACCCCACTTTGCCCGGATGTGGTAGGGATGCCGTTTGTGATGGCCGATGATGGATTCTTCCCGCGACCAGATTATTTTGACCGGACGATCAATACCGCGTTGATGCAATCTCCATGCTGCCAGGGCCAAAACAATTTGTACGGACATATCCTCTCTACCGCCAAACGCTCCGCCAATGGCCGGGTAAATCACCCTCACCTTTTCAAGCGGTAGAGCCAGCGCATGAGCAATCTGTTCCTGATCTTCGTGAGTCCATTGTCCTCCAACGATGACGGTGACTCTACCCTCCTCATCAATGTAACCCAAACCGGCTTCGGGTTGCAGGTAAGCATGTTCCTGCGCCGGGGTCTGGTACACACCTTCAACAATCACATCCGACTCATCGAAAGCCTTTTCCACGTCACCTTTCCGAATGCGGTAACGCCCAAAGATGTTCGATCCCTTATCCGGATGTAATAGAATCGCATCATCCTCCATTGCTTTCAGTGGGTCGGTCACAACTGGCAAGTCCTCATACTCAATTTCGACTAGAGACAGTGCTTCAGCAGCGATTTGTTCGGTTTCTGCAATCACCAGCGCCACCTGATCACCAATAAAACGTACTCGTTCGGCATAGGGCTTGGTTGAACCGGGGCCGCACAAAACCGGTTGATCGGGCATGATCAAACCGTATTCGTTATTCGGTACATCCTTTGCGGTAAATACAGCAATTACGCCAGGATATTTTTCGGCTTTTGAAGTGTTGAGGGTTTTAATGACTGCATGGGGACGATTGGCAAACAAAATTTTCATGTAAGCCTGATTGGGTAAATTGATATCCCCCGGATACAGCGTTTCACCGGTCACCTTTCCAACCGCATCTACGCGAATAACCGACTCGCCGACAACATTCATAATTCAACCTCCATAACACATTTTCATCGCCGATATTTCTTCCCGCGATAACTGACCGGAGGAACATCATAGGGACCATAGCGGGAAGGACCCAGCAGACGAAACAGGATCATGCTGATGAATTGGAAGATGAAATAGATTAGAAACGCCAAAATTAAGGTCATTCCGATTTTGACATACAAAAGCGGATCAGCCCCCGGGGCCAGTAAATCAGCGGGTATGGTAAACCATTTCTGCCTGGAATTCTCTTCCAGCAGAGCGATGGTCCCAAAGTAACCCAATATTGGCGTCAGAATAATTAGAATGAATCCGACCCCGCGCCAGATGGGATGTACCTTGTTGCGCGATTCGCGCATCATCTCCTGTTGTTTGGCTTGTAAATTTCCATACTTGTTGGGCATGATCTTATCCTCCCTTTTGAACCAGTTGGGCAGCATCTTCAACTGCCTGAATGATTTTATAATAACCTGTACAGCGGCACAGGTTCCCCGTCATAGCCTGCCGGATTTCCTCTTGAGAGGGTGTCGGCCGTTCTTCCAGCAATTTTGCGGCCGACATCAGAAACCCCGGTGTGCAATAACCACACTGGACTGCTCCTTCCTGAACAAAGGCTTGCTGAACAGGATGAAGTGAGCCATCTTTTGCCAGACCTTCAACGGTGACAATTTGCGCACCATGGGCACGGGTTGCTGGCACCATACAACTCATCACAGCAGCGCCATCCAGGAATACAGTACATGCACCGCATTCTCCTTCAGCACAGCCTTCTTTACTCCCAACCAGGCCGATATCTTCGCGAATAAGTCTCAACAGCGATTTTTGATGGCCGCCCTGGATGGAATAAAACTTGCCATTGATGGTCGTTTCAATCGGCACACCTGCTTCGTGAAGAATGGATTTATTCAAGTACCCCTGCGGATATTTTTCACCGCCCCATAACAATACCGGTCTTTGTGGAAAGCCTTCTTTCTCAGCGTGAGCAGCCAAAGCAGCCAGCGCCCGGCGGGTAATGACTCCCACCATCCTGCGGCGATACTCTGCCGAAGCGCGCACATCCGAAATGGGTCGTGCCGCTTGCATGGCCAATTGCGCTGCCCCCTGAATCACCTCCGGTGATAGGAATTTACCCTGCAGGTATTCTTCTGCTTCCATCGCATGGATGATTGTGGGCGCAACAGCGCCTAAAGTGATGCTGGATTTTGTGATCACATCACCGTCAAAGGTTAATACTACAGCGACATTCACCAGTGAAATCGCCTGCGCCCGCCGAAGAGCATATTTGATGAACATCCCACGTTGATTCGGCTTAAGCGCAGGGAAAGCAATATCCACCACCATCTCATCAGGCTGCAAATCCACCCGCCGAACGCCCTGATAGAAAGCCTCTAATGGAAGGATGCGGCTTCCGCGGAGAGATTGAATCGTGAGGCGAGCGCCCAAAGCCATGAGCGGGGTAATGGTGTCATTCGCAGGCGAGGCTGTAATCAGGTTGCCGGCAATCGTTCCACGATTGCGGATCTGCGGAGAACCGACTTCCCACGCAGCCTGCGCCAACGGTAATCCCATTTCCACAATCATCTTTGAGGCAACACAATGGTTATGCGTTACCAGCGGGCCAAGGTGAATCCATCCGTCTTCATCCAAGAAAATGTGATCCTGTTGGGGAATACGGGAAATATCTACCAGCGTTTCTATGCCATGCCGCACACCGCGTTCAATTTCAAGAATAAGATCCGTTGCCCCTGCGACAATCCTCGCTTTTTCCTCTTTTTCGGCAAGGATATGTAAAACCTCCTCAATTGATACTGCACTAAAGACATTCTTCCACATCATTGCCCTCCTAAATGCTCATCCTCTCCCCACTACCGCCGTTGCGCAGCATGATGATTTCCGCCATGATGCTGACGGCAATCTCCTCAGGGGTTTCAGCTTTTAATTCTAATCCCATCGGGGAGTGTACCCGGTTAAGCAATTCTTCAGAAACACCTCTTTCGAGTAATGCCTTACGGGTTACCAACCAGCGCCGCTTTGAACCAATCACTCCAATGTAAGCTGCCTCGGTATGGAGTAAAGGCTCCAATCCTTCAATATCAATATTGCTGCCGCGAGTTGTCAGCACCAGATAAGTGTACGGAGTAATGTTCAAATGCTGGGGCAATTCAGCCATTTTAACCGGAAAGAACAAATCCGCACCCGGATTGGCTTCCGGCGTACAGAACTCCGGTCGGTCATCGCTGACGGCAACAGTAAACCCCAACCATTTTGCCAGATGTACTACTGCCTTGCCAACATGTCCACCCCCAATCACAACCAGCGTGGGTTTTGGCAATATTGGTTCCACATATACCTCCAAAGTCCCGCCACACACTCCGGGGTCACCCTGTTTTGGATCAACCATGTTATAGCGAAGATTGCGAATCTTGCCATCTTTTATGGATTGGATGGCTTCTTCGATAACCCGGCTCTCCACCTCACCCCCCCCGACTGTACCGATAAAAGAACCATCCGGGAAAACCAGCATTTTGCTGCCTTCATGACGCGGCACCGATCCGCTGGTTTCGATAATTGTACAAACGGCAGCGGCTTTTCCTTCTTCAATTGTTTTGGCAATTTCACGATAAATAGCCAGCATCATCAACCTCATCTCAACTATTAATTTCCGGTAAAAGATTGCTTTGCCTTCAACGCCCGCCATAGACGTTCAGGTGTAATCGGGTTCTCAAAAATATCTGCACCGCAGGCATCGAATACCGCATTGCCAACTGCCGGAGCAACTCCATCCATCGGAATTTCGGCGACCGCCTTGACCCCAAAGGGATGAGAGGGTTCATAGGTCTGAATAAACACGGTTTCCAATTGGGGCATTTCGTTGGCGCGGAAGATGTGGTAATCCACCAGATCTTTCTCACGCGCTCGACCTTCTTTATCATATACCATTTCTTCACAAACCGCATAACCCAATGCCTGCGTCATTCCTCCTTCAATTTGACCGGAAGCCGTTACAGGGTTGACGATGACACCCGAATCAACCGCCATTACCAATCGGTCAACGGTTACCTGTCCAGTTTCAACATCCACAGTTACTTCGGCAAATTGAGCGGCAAACGGCGGAGGTGAAACTGGAGAATAGTAAGAACCAATCCCCATGATTTGTTCCTGATCGGTGTGATGCAGGGCGTTCAAGGCTACTTCGGCGAGTGTCACAAATTGACCACCCGGTGCCATTGCCTTACGATCTTCCAGAAGAATGTCTTCAGGAGTCACTTCTATTTCCGAATATCGCTCCTTAATCATTCGCGCGGCGCGTTTCTTGATTTTTTCGGCAACCTCTTCCGCAGCTTTGACAACGGCAGCTCCCGAAATATAGGTGGTTGAAGAGGCATAAGCGCCTTTATCAAAAGGTGTGAAATCGGTGTCTGAGGAATACACCAGAATGTCTTCCACCGGCACACCCAAAACCTCCGCGGCCATTTGGGCAAGGACGGTATCCGAACCCGTACCTAAGTCCGTGGCTCCAACCAGGAGATTAAACGAACCATCATCGTTCATTTTGATGCTGGCTCCACCCATATCCAGATAGGGAATCGCAGTACCCTGCATGACCAGTGCCACTCCAATTCCTCGGCGTAAGTGTGGCTTGCCCTCCACTCGATGCCATTCAGGATTCCCAAATTTCTGGTCCCAGCCGATTAAGGCCTTTCCCTGTCGTACACATTCTTCCAGCCCCACCGTCTGAATGATTTCTGGACGCGGCTCCCGTCCCTCACTCCACGCTGTGCTGAAGGGATGAAGTTCACCTTCACGGATTGCATTCTTCAACCGAAAGGCAATTGGGTCCAACCCTAAATCACGGCTGATTCGTTCCATATGCCTTTCAACCGGCCAGAAGCCTTGCGGAACCCCATATCCTCGATAAGCACCGGCGGGTGGAGTGTTGGTGTACACCACGTCTGCATAAAAACGAATATTGGGTGATTTTCGGTATGGTCCATCGCCCACATAAAGAGCCATGGATTTGTGCCCGGTATTGCCGGTCACGGTCAAACCATGACAGCCATATGCTCCAGTATCCGAAAGCACGCGCATTTCGTTAGCTGTGATTGTCCCATCCAGTTTTACCCCGGTTTTCATGCGAATTCGCATGGGGTGACGCGAGCGTGCTGCGATAAACTCCTCCTCTCGGGTGTACTCGTATATCACCGGACGGCCGGTTGCAATGGTTAGATGCGCAGCAACGTCTTCAATCAAAACTTCCTGCTTGCCGCCAAACCCTCCTCCAATACGCGGTTTGATGACCCGAATGCGTTTGACGGGCAGCCCCAACACTGGGGCCAGAATTCTCCGCACATGGAAAGGCACCTGCGTGCTGGTGCGAATAACCAACCGGTCGTCCTCATCCCAGTATGTGACAACCACATGGGGTTCAATGTGAGCCTGTTGAACTTTTGGTACCACATACTCCGCTTCGTAAATACGGTCAGCTTCCTTAAACCCTTTTTCCACATCCCCGATGTCAATATGGATTTGCGCCGCAAGATTTTTGTGCGGATTCGAGTCGGCAAAATTGACATACTCCGGTTCGTCATGGATGATGGGGGCATCCGTTTTCATCGCATCACGGGCATCCAGAATCGCAGGCAAAGGTTCGTATTCAACCTCAATCAATTTGAGCGCTTGTTCGGCAATTTCTTCGGTTTCGGCGGCAACAAACGCCACCCGATCCCCAACAAAACGCACCTTGGAGTCCAGCGAAAAGGTATCCAGCGGACCGGGTATCGGATCGGACTGCCCAGCAGTGGAATAAACCACGCGTGGAATGTCTTTGTAGCACAACACGGCTGCCACCCCCGGTAGCGCGCGGGCTTTGCTGAGGTCAATGTGTTTGATGCGAGCGTGGGCAACCGGGCTGTGTAAAACTTTGGCAATTAACATGCCTCGTTTTTCTATGTCGGCTGCAAAGGCCGGCTTTCCCTGTACCAGCTTAATGGCATCTACTTTCAATTCCGGTTTACCAACCCGAGAAAGCCCCTTTTGGCGTATTTCGGGTGTTTCAACCATCAGCGGCATAAAAACCTTGCGACGAGTCAGCGTCACGGTTTGGGGAATATCACTACCTGCCCCTGTTGAAGGCTGTCCATCCGTTCCCGCAGGCCAATTCATTGGCAAGGGAAGACCGCTATCTTCTTCCACATCACCCTCTTCCCCCTTTTCTCCACGCAGGACAGAAGCCGCTTTGAGGATTGCCTGCACCGGCTTCAAATAACCCGTACATCGGCAAAGGATGCCGGCAATGGCTTCGCGTACCTCACTTTCGCTGGGGTAAGGATTTTTCTCCAACAGTGCTTTGGCAGCCAATGCGAAGGCCGGGGTACAATAACCACACTGGATTGCACCGCTCTCTACCAATGCTTTTTGGATGGGATGAAGACCGGCGGTCTTTTTCCAGCCCTGGTCCGGATGTTCACCCATTCCTTCGATGGTCTGAATATTTCTACCTTCCACCTGAACGGTCAACAAAGAGCAGGAATTAACCGGGTTGCCATCCAACAACACCGTGCAGGCGCCGCATTCACCATTTTCACAACCACCAAATTTGACTCCAAAGAATCCTTGCCTCCGTAAGGAAGAAAGCAGCGTCTCGCCATCCGCAACTTCCCAGTGCTGGACAATCCCATTGAGTGTAAAGGAAACCGTTTTCACTCGAACCTCCTTGTTATCCCTAAAGGCCTGAAGCGGCTTTGTCAAGAATTCGTCTTACCATCACTTGACCAACGTCCATTCGATATTCCGTGCTGGCCCATTCATCACCGCTGTCACTCAATGCATTTTTCACCGCTTCCAACACGCCACCATCTTCCAAACCATCGAATGCAAGCACGGGTGACTTACCGAAACCGCCTGCGACAACTCTCACCCGCCCGGAACGCCAGCGGGCTAAAGCCAAAGCAAGGATGGGCTGATCCATCGGAGTTCGGGCAACTTGCTCATAACTTAATTCAATATTCAGGTTCAATTGAATTTCGCTGATCCAGAAACCCTGTGGGCGCCGCAAGGAAAACCAATCCCCAATTGGTTGCAGGTTTTGATGAGGATGCCACACAAGCTGGGCATCCAATGCCATCAAGGCAATCGCCAGAGGTGCGCGACCACCTGCCGAAACCACATACCCTGCCACCGTTGCCTGATTGCGGATATTCAGGGTCGCCGATTTCTTAATAACCTCTCTCAAAACCGCCGGGATCGGATCAGCATCCAGCAATTGTTGAAGGGTTGTGGTTGCCCCGATGGTCAGTTTTTGCCCAACCGCCTCAATTCGATTTAACCCTAATTCCTGCAGGTCCACAACACAAAGATCATCCTGTTTGGAACGGCTGAGCACACTCCCTCCGCCCAGTGGCACAACTTTTTTGTCTGTCTCTGCAAACAACCGTTCCGCTTCAGAAACCGTTTTGGGGCGATAGTACTCTTTGATCATAGCATCAGCCTCCCGGCAATCAATTTAAACCGAATGTAAAGAAGAGAATCGTCATTGTTGGGCAAAGGTATCAATCAATAGTTTTACATCCCCGCCCACCGGATAAAGAATGGGGCAGGTACAACCGTATTTTCTGTATTCATTCACTTTGGCTCGCGCTTCTTCGGGGGTACCGGATGCGGTAATGCGGTGGATCAACTCTTCCGGCACAAGATGTTTGGCTTTTTGGATCTGCTCATGAGTGGCGGGCCAACCCAGAATAGATTGGATTTCTGCAACCACATCCGGCGAAACACCCGAGGCCTTGGCAATGTGTGGCTGTTGAGCAAGATATTGGGTTAACAATTCGCGGGTGGTATCAATTGCCCTTTCGCGGTCATGGTCTACCGAGCATACCACCAGTTGAGGCCTATCAATATTGTCCAGTGTGCGTCCCGCTTTTTTAGCACCTTTTTCCAGTAATTCAAGTGCTTTAATGTTGTATTCCGGTGGGACACAATAATTTAGCACAGCGCCATCAGCAATTTCTCCGGTCAGTTCCATCATCTGATCACCGGTTGCACCAATCATGATCGGCACGTTTCTGGGTTCACGCCGCCCATGCACTACATCCAGTTCAATTCCATCCACATGAACAAACTCGCCGTGGAAGGTAACCCGTTCCATATTCAATAAACGCCGTAAAACGATTACGGTTTCTCTCATCGCCGTAAGCGGTTTTCGTCTTTCGATTCCCACATTCTTTGCCAGAGGATCCCACCAGGCACCTATGCCACAAATGATGCGGTTGGGCGCCAGGTCGTCCAGGGTTAAAAATGTGGCTGCCAGCAGACCAATATTTCGCGTCCAGTTGTTGATGACACCCGACCCCACCTTGATGCGCTCGGTCACGGCAGCGTAAGCCGCCATGGGAACAATTGCATCTCTGACCAGACGACTTTCCGCCTGCCAGACCGCCTCGAAGCCGCGTTTTTCTGCATAGCGAACATAATCAAGGCCGTCCCGCAAATCGTGTGCATCCTGCAAATAAAGCGCTACTCTTTCGGACATGGTTTCCTCCTGTTTGAATATTTTCAAGGTTCGATTTGCATGGCTTCTATTTGTTTCAACAAATCTAAATCTTCCGGCAAATCCAGATCCAGGCTCAGCGTAGATAATTGACAGATTTCTACCCGAACCCCCTTTATACGCGCCTGTTCAACGTGCTGATGAAATGACCCTGGCCCGTAGCGATACTCAATGATCCCCCCCGGATTCATATAAAGGGCATTGGTTCCATCATTACGCCGATCAGGCGAGATGACGACCACAGGTGGATTTTTTGCATATTGCAGTATACGCCGTACATCACTTACCGAGAGAAGAGGTAAATCAGCGGGCAGGATGAGAATTTCCTGCGCGGCATACATTTGCGCTACCACGGTTGCCCGTTGCAAAGCTGTATTCAACTCCGGTTGACCATCTTCCTGCACGGTTCGGGCGTTAAACTCTCTTGCCAGCGAGAGTGCCGCCGGATCGCGGCTGACGACCAATATTTGTTCGATTTCTTCAACATCCCGCAATGTGCGCAGGGTGTTGCTCAACATGGTGAAATTTAACAACGCACGTTCATCTTCCGATAAAACGCTTGCCAAACGCGATTTACCGCGGCGCAGGGGTTTTACGGGGACGATTGCCCACAAGCCCATTCGTCAAAACTCCCTTCTTTGTTGTTCCAGTTTCCTTGCTTTGCTGAAGGCAAGGATGTTTTTTGCCAGTAATAACCGATCCTCTTCATGGTGCATGATCGTTTGAGTAATCAATATCATTATACCTGACGACTTCAGGGTAGTTTCCAATCCTCGGTCCAATTCATCTATTACAAACCCCCACAAATAAGGTTGATACTGACGGGCAACCGCTAAAGCCGAAGGTTCAATCCCCATCTCGCGATACATTTTTGCAGCCGGCCCCTTAATGGTTTGACCCTGAATGATTGGCGATACTGCAATCACTTTTTTGGTTTGAATTAATGAGGCAACTCCCTTCAGCGATAAAATGGGTTGAATACTGACCCACGGGTTGGATGGGGCAATTACAATCAAGTCACTCCTTTCCAGCGCTTCCAAAACCCCCGGAGCGGGGAGAGCCTTTTCAATCCCTTCAAAAGCAAATTCCTTCACAGCCGGCTGACAGGCACAGCGCACAAAGTAATCTTGAAAACCCAACCACCCATATTCGAGGGTATGCACCATTGTCCGCACCGGATCATCGCTCATCGGTAATACCCGCGCGGTGATTCCCCATCGGGAGCAAAATGATTCAACCACCTGACTCAACCGTTGCCCCTCTCTTAAACGGCGGGTTCTTTCAAGATGAGTGGCTAAATCTTTGTCCCCCAGGCGAAACCAGGTAGGTCCACCCAATTTACCAACCTGCTGCAGCACTTCAAAGGTTTCTTCTTTTCTCCCCCAGCCGGTTTGTGGATTTGCCAGCCCGGCCAGCGTGTAACAAACCGTATCCAGATCCGGGCAAATCCTCAAACCAAAGTGATCAAAATCATCTCCGGTATTGACGATTACGGTCAGGTGAATCTCCGGTTGACACAGCGCAAACCCATGTGCCAGCTTTGCACCACCAACGCCACCTGCCAGAACCGTCACATGCTCCATTCGCACCTCTCAACGAAACAAATCCATTCCCACTGGTCGAGGCAATTCCTCAAAACTACCTTCTCGCAACGGATAGGGAAACCCTCTTACATGTACGATTGGGGTTCGCTCATCGGCCTGCCCCATTACCAGAGAAGCCGCCGCAGCCAATTCATCTGCTACGGCCACCTGAGTAATCCTCAGATGATAGCCAAACATGTCCGCTTCACCGCGCAAGTCAACCAGACCGGGCATTCCCGCCAGCCCAATTGCAACACCCACAGTCCCTAACCGCCATGCGCGCCCATGAGAGTCAATGATTAGTACCCCAATTTTCACACCGGTTTGCTGCTCAATTTCATTGCGAATGAACTGCGCCGAACGATCTGGCTCTTCTGGCAGCAACAACACCCACAAATCCGGATCACCGTATGGTCCTCGCACATTCGAGTGATCTATCCCCGCATTGGCACAGATAAATCCTTTCCGATGTTCGACAATAATCGTGCCGGCACGTTTCCGAAGCACCTGGTGTGATTCGCGTAGCACCAGCTCAATGAAGCGGGGGTCTTTTTCAACTTCCGCAGCGATTTGAATGGCTTGTTCGGATGGCTGAACTTCCGGTAAATAGACCAGCCGGTTTTCGGCTTTGGAAACAATTTTTTGGGCAAAAACCAGAATATCTCCATCGAACAGATCTATATTCTGTCGGGACAGCGCATCCAGGGTTATCTTTGCCAGATTATCCCCAGCCTGGATGAGAGGAATATCCGCTAATGGAGTCAACTCCAATTTTTTCATCTGAGTCCGTTATGACTTTCGGGGAATACCAGTAATCCGAATTCCTGAGGAAGGAACGCCATATTGTTTATTTAATCCAATTAATATTGAAGTCAAACCCTCAACAACCACGGCATTTTCAATCGGGCCGGCATTCCAGCCCACCAGCCCGGCATCCTCAACCAATTGCAGCACAACCTCGCGTGCCTCTTTGTTCCCACCGCACACCAACACATCACAATCTACCTCTTCGTCGTTAAGCAGGTGTTCATAAGAGATATTTTGAAACGCGGCAACCACCTGCACCGTCTCTCCCATAATTTTTTGGGCTTGTTGGGTAGCACTTCCTTCGGGAGGCATTTGAACGCGGGTAACTTTTGGCGGCACCAATGGCACGGTAACATCAATGACTATCTTGCCCTGCGCAAAAGGTTTCATTCGTTCACACATCTCGGCGTGAGCAGCAAAAGGCACCGTCAGGACCAGAATCTCCGCTTCCTGTGCGGCTGTTTCGTTGGCTTCACCGCGTATTTGGGTATCCGTCCCAAGCAGATCCATTACTTCTTGTGCCGCGGCTCGGGCTTTTTCTTCCTGCCTCGACCCTATAATAATACGGTGTCCTGCTTTTGCCCAACGGTAAGCCAGTCCTTTCCCTTCTTTTCCCGTTCCCCCAATAATTCCAATGGTGTAATCTTTGAGTGGCGACATTGATTTACTCCTTTACCCAATCTCATCATTCTTGAAATTGCTGCCGAAATCGCTGCCATGTTTGCGAAGAAAGATGGCGCGCTTCAAATGCAATTTTTTCTTCATCGAGCGTTAATAATTCACGGTTACGCATCAAAAATTTGCCGGCTACCATTGTTGATGTAACCATACTCTCATGAAAACCAAAGATGATATGCCATGGCAGGTTACCTTCATTCATCTCCGTGAAGGGATGGTAATCCACAAAAATCAGATCAGCCTGAGCGCCTTCGCTAATGATTCCTAACGGGCCGGTATTGAATTGTTGTTCGGCCAATTCCCGATTGTTATAAACAGCCATCTCCACCACCGTGGTTGCTGGCATCCTCCGGGGATCGCGATTCCATAATTTATGAGCCAGATAAGCCGTTTTCCACTCCTCCCACATGGCATTGGAAAAACCATCATTTCCCAGGCACACTTTCACACCTGCCCGCAGCATGCCTTCCGGTTGCGACATGCCCACAGCATTATTCATGTTGGAACGCGGTTGATGGGTAACCCATGTTTGGGTTTGTGCCAACAGTTCCACTTCCCGAATATCCACGTGAACGGCATGAACCGCAATACTCCGTTCGCCCAAAATACCATGGCGATAGAGCCTGTCCACCACTCTTTCACCACATTTATACAGACTATCATATTCATCAGCCGGATCTTCAGCAACATGAATGTGGAAACCGACCTCATCGGGTACCGCCTCACGACATTTTCTAAGGGTTTCTTCAGAGAGAGATAAACTGGCATGAAGGCCAAACATTGCAGCCAGTTTGCCCGGTAGAGGATTGTTCTTTTTTACGAGTTCGATAAAGCGTATATTCTCACGAATTCCCTCATCAGCACCTTTCTCGCCCTCCCGATCAGTGACTTCATAACACAATGAGGCCCGCACGCCGGCCTGCGCCACGGCTTGAGCAATCTCATCCAGCGAACCTCCAATTGCATTGGGAGAAGCATGATGGTCAATCAAGGTGGTGGTACCATGTTTGATTGCGTCTATCAGGCATACCAACGCCGAGTAGCGCACATCCTCCAAATTAAGCGATTTATCCAGTGACCACCATAACTTTTCAAGAATTTCAGGAAAATCTTTTGCCGGCGTCCCCGGTATGCCCATTCCTCTGGCAAATGCCCCATAAAAATGGGTATGAGCACAAATATTTCCTGGCATCACATATTGTCCGGCTGCGTCAATAACCTCCTCCGATGGAGCCGTCCGTTTCAGATCTTCGTATCGCCCAATTTTTTTGATAACCCCATTCTCAATCCATAAGGCCTGATCGTAAAGAATCTGGTTGGGATTTTGCCAAGTAACGATCTTGCAATTCTTGATAATCATATCAACCTCACTCTCATGATTGGGAGAATGAATTTTAAAAAAACCGAAAGGGGTTCCTTTCGGTTAATCAACCTGCAGACCGATATATATACCGGGCAATATTGAAATTAGGGGAGGTGATTTGAATAGTGATTGGCATAGGATCGGTGGAGGAGGAAGGCGGCACTTTTCGACGGGCTGAACATAAATTACCCGACGCCAGTCAAGATATACTTGAACTGACCACCGAACCTGTATCCTTATTTTAGCAGAATTTCCGCTTGAGGCAATAATTCTTTTTGAATAATGACTTTTGTCATATAATCAAACCACCTTCTATCAGGAGAATCGTTCATGAACAACCGCCAAAAAGCACTCGAATACGCCCAAACAAACCAAGAATCTTTTTTAGAACAATTAAAAACCTTTGTTCACATTCCCTCGATTTCTACCGATCCCGAAAAAAAAGCAGCTATGCAGGCAGCTGCCGAGTGGATTACCACCAAGCTGAAAGACCTGGGGTTGAATGAAGTCGCAGTCATTCCAACCGAAGGTCATCCGGTAGTTTATGGCGAGTGCCGCTGTGCCAATCGGCCAGATGCGCCGACTGTTTTGATCTATGGGCATTATGACGTCCAACCCTCTGAGCCGGACGATCTCTGGCATAGCCCGCCTTTTGAAGCGACTCTCCGCGGGGAAAACCTTTATGGGCGCGGAGCATCCGACATGAAAGGACAGGTGGCGGCCAGTATTTTTGCCGTCGAATCCATTCTCAAGAACGGAAATATGCCGGTAAATATTAAGTTCATGATCGAAGGCGAAGAGGAAATTGGATCGCCCAACCTCAACTCCTTCATGGAAAGCCATAAAGAACTTCTGGCTTGTGATGTTGCGCTCAATCCCGACTCCGGGATGATTGCTGCTGATCTTCCGACCATCACCTATGCCTTGCGGGGTTTAGCCTACTTTGAAATCCGGGTTTACGGACCAGAACATGACCTTCATTCCGGTTTGTTTGGGGGTGTTGTTCATAACCCCGCACAGGTGCTTTGTGAACTGATTGCCGGGATGCACGATCAGGATGGCAGGATTACCCTGCCCGGCTTTTATGACCGTGTACGTCACCTCTCGGCAGAAGAAAGGGCAGAACTGGCAAAATTGCCAATGGACGAAGAATACTACAAACGCCAGACCGGCGTGCCCGCACTATATGGTGAAAAGGGATTTACTCCCGTTGAACGCGTGGGAGCCCGTCCCTCTCTGGATGTGAATGGAATCTATTCTGGTTTCACCGGGCAGGGACAAAAAACCGTCATACCCTCATGGGCAATGGCAAAAGTATCTACCCGGCTGGTGCCGGATCAAGACCCGGCTGCGGTATTTGATCAGCTCCAACAATACCTCATGGAGAAAGCCCCCAAAACCGTCCGTTGGGAGTTGATTCAAATGTCTTACGGGGCAGCATCCATTTCTGATATTCATCATCCGGCCACTCAGGCGCTTGCCAGCGCTTTCTTATCCGTATGGGGCAAGCCACCTGTTTATAAAAGAGAGGGCGGCAGTATACCAGTGGTTGGCAACATGCAAAGAATTTTAGGGGTTGAATCAGTCCTGACAGGCTTTGGGTTGTCAGATGACAACATTCATGGCCCAAACGAAAAATTACACCTTCCGACATGGTACAAAGGCATTCAGACCTTGATCCATTTCTTTTACAATTACGGTGAACAACGGTGAACAAAATAATGGTTATGGCATGAGCACGGAAAAATTAAAATTACCTTCTTATGGTGGGCAGGCCCTCATCGAAGGAGTTCTCATGCGCGGCAAGTACGCGCTTGCCGCGGCCATGCGTGCCCCGGATGGTCAAATCATCCTTGAAACGGAAGAGTTGAAAGGGATTTATCAAAGTGGCTTTAGCCAGGTTCCATTCCTGCGTGGATTGATTTTACTTTGGGATGCGTTAGGACTGGGAACGCGTTACTTGACCCGCTCGGCAAACTTACAAAGTGGTGAAGAAGAAAAAATTGAAGGAGTTTCTCTGTATTTAACCCTGGCAGCCTCACTGGCGATTGCCATCGGGTTATTCTTCCTCACTCCCGCAGCAGTCGGCAAAGCCATTCAAAACCTGACGGGTATTTCATCCTTTGCCATGAATTTGATCGAGGGTATTTTACGGCTCGGTGGTGTCATCCTCTACATTTGGGCAATCGGGCGAGTTCCAGATATCCAGCGCGTTTTTGCCTATCACGGCGCGGAGCATAAAACCATTAACGCCTTTGAAGCCGGAGCAGACTTAAAACCCGAAACGGTTAAGAATTTTCCATTGGAACACCCCCGCTGTGGAACATCTTTCCTTTTGACCCTGATCGTCCTTTCAGTTCTGGTCTTTTCACTGGTGGGGAACTTACCATTCGGGTTTTTACTGCTTTCCAGAGTCCTTCTTATTCCTGTTTTGGCCATGCTGGCGTACGAATATATCCGTTTCACCGCAAACCACCTCGATCATCCATTCATTCGATGGATGATTCGCCCAAATCTGGCGCTTCAATCTCTGACAACCCGCGAGCCGGATCTGGATATTCTTGAGGTCAGCATTGCATCATTCAATGCCATGCTTGAACTGGAAAAGAAACTTCAGCCACGGGCTATTCACCCAACAACTGAACCTTCACCTGCCGGCGGCGGGGGCGGATATCAAAATCCACCAGAATAATTTGTTGCCAGGTACCCAGCGTTAACCGATGATTTTGAATCGGGATGGTCACAGACGCACCGAGCAATGCAGCCCGGATGTGACTGTGACCGTTTCCATCCCCCCAACGCGCATTGTGTGCATAGCGATCTGTGGAAGGGGCAATTCTTTCAAAGGATCGTTTTAAGTCTTCAAGGCATCCCGGCTCAAATTCGATCGTAGTCAGGCTGCTGGTACTGGATGGAGTAAAAAGCACACAAATTCCTGTTTCAATATCACTGGAACGAATAATTTCCTCCACTTTACCGGTGATATCGAGAATATCCGTATTCCCTTGAGTATCAATCTCAAATTCTATGGTGAAAATTTTCATAATACACCTTCCTGTTTACAGGTTGGCAGAAATCCAATCAAAAACCACTTGACCACTAACCGAACCTCATTATACTGATAATGAAGATCTTGGTTTGAAGCAGCAGTATGGGAAAAACGATCTATATCCTAGCGATTGGAATTTTAATCGGATTGCTGGCCGCAGGATTAATTTTACTGATTTCTTCACCTTCTCACAGCGCGCCAATTCTTATATTACCCACACCGACTTCGCCATTGATCGCGGTTCACCTCTCTGGGCAGGTGCACTCGCCGGGGGTATATTATCTTGCTCCCGGCAGCCGGGTTCAGGATGCCTTGCTGATTGCGGGAGGTTTCACCGAACAAGCCGATGCAGATCAAATTAATCTGGCAGCCCGCTTGAATGACGGTCAAAAACTTTACATTCCAGCAAAAGGTGAGGTCTTAAATGTCAATAACCCGATGCAAATCCCACTCCCGACCAATTCCTCGGAGGAATTTCCCGTTATCATTGACCTAAACCTTGCTTCTCAGCAGGAATTAGAGAGTTTACCGGGAATTGGCCCAACCAAAGCCAGTGAAATCATTGCATATCGGCAAAAAAATGGTAGATTTGTTACAATTGAAGAAATTCAAAATGTACCGGGAATTGGTGCAGCCCTATTTGAAAAAATACGGCCATATATCACCGTAACGAATTTGCCCTGACCCGACTTGAGGAAAATAGTCATGGAACTAAAACAAAAAATCGAAAGCGCATTGAAAGACGCCATGAGGTCCGGCAACGAAACTCGCAAGCGCACTTTACGATTAATCATTGCCAGTATCAAGAACGCTGAAATTGATAAAGGTTCGCCATTGGATGATTCAGGGATTTTGGGAATTATTCAAAAAGAAGTGAAAATCCGTAAAGAAGCGTTGGAAGGTGCAGAACAGGCTCATCGCGAAGATCTCAAAGAGATGACCCTTTCCGAAATTAAAATTCTGGAAGAATTTCTTCCCAGTCAGCTGGGAGAAGAAGAATTAAGGCAATTGGTTAAAGAAGCAATTAAAGAAACTCAGGCAACAAGCCCTGCAGATACAGGCAAAGTCATGAAAGTGCTTATGCCAAAAATTCAGGGCCGTGCACCCGGGGAACAGGTCAGCAAACTGGTTCGGGAGCAATTGTCTCAATAATGGGCGATGAAGAATAACCATAATAGCTGGTTGTTTACAAGGCGGATCAATCGAAATCTCTTTCGATTGGTCTTGCTGATCTTAACCAGTATTTTATCTTATGGGGCGATGGTTTTACCCATTGCCATTCGTCAGCCTATTGCGCCTTTACAAATTGGTGATGTTGCGACACAGGATATTCAGGCCCCTTACGACCTCTCTTACATCAGTGAAGTCCTGACAGAACAAGCCCGGCAGGATGCACGCAACCGCGTAGCCCCTGTTTATCTTCCAACAGATCCCGCCATTGCCCGACGGCAAATTGAAAAATTGCGCGTTGCACTCAACTTCATCACCAACATTCGCTTTGACACATTTGCCACCCCCGAACAAAAATTTGCCGATCTTTCGGCAATTCAAGAAATTCAGATTTCCACGGATACTGCCGAAGCCATTTTGGAATTGAGCGACTCCCGCTGGCAAACGATCCAGCAAGAGGCTCTTTCTGTATTGGAACAGGTCATGCGGCGCACCATCAGGGAAGATCAACTCGAAGACGCCCGCCGCAGTATCCCAACCTTAATCAGTTTTTCCCTCCCAGAAGATCAGGCCGCAATTGTGGCAGAACTGGTCACACCTTTTGTAGTGCCAAACAGTTTGTACAGTCCAGAGTTGACTGAGCGGGCACGGGATGAAGAAGCTCGGAAAGTTGAGCCGATTGTTAAGACCTACCTCGCCGGAGAAACCATTATTCGACGCGGTCAAATTATCACCCCGCTGGCATGGGAAGCGCTGTCTGCTTACAACCTTATCCAACCGCGCAGCCAACAGGAAAATTTGTTAGCCGCATTTTCCCTTATCGGCTTAATCACGGTATTTACCGGGTTTTACTTCAACCGTCGCAAGATGCCACTGGTCGAAAACCTGAAGGGTTTATTGCTGCTTTCAATTACTTTTCTAATCTTTCTGTACGGGGCAAAAATTATCATTCCCAATCGCACCGTTCTTCCGTACATTTACCCAATCCCCGCATTTGCCCTGGTGCTGGCCAGTCTTTTCAGCCTTGAAGCCGGTTTGATCTTCCCGATGATCCTGTCCATCCTGGCTGCTTATGGCCTACCCAACAGTCTCGATCTGACTCTGTATTACATTCTGACCAGCATGATCGGTGTTTTGGCATTAGGTAAAGGCAGACGAATTGCAAATTATTTTTGGGCTGGTATTGCCATCGGACTGACCGGCACCGCCATCATTCTGGCTTACCGCCTGCCCGATACAATCACGGATCTTTTGGGGATTGCCACGCTCAGTGGAGCTGCTTTTCTCAACGGCCTGGCATCGGCAAGTCTTACGTTGCTGTTCCAATTCCTCTTTGCTCAATTATTGGGCATAACCACTGCATTGCAATTGATGGACCTCTTGCGTCCTGACCACCCTTTATTGCAACACATTTTAAGAACAATGCCCGGATCTTACCAACACTCCCTTCAGGTTTCAAATTTAGCCGAACAAGCTGCCGAAGCCATAGGGGCGGATGCACTTCTGACCCGCGCCGGAGCAATTTACCACGATATCGGCAAATCCCTGAATCCCTCTTTCTTCATCGAGAACCAGATTGGCAACAAAATCGATTCGCATGATGATTTGGACCCAGAAGAGGCAGCACAAATTATCATTCGTCATATCACAGATGGTGTTGCACTTGCTCAAAAATACCGGCTGCCCCGCCGTATTCAAGATTTCATCTTGGAACATCATGGAACTTTGATAACGCGCTATCAATATTCTCAGGCTCTCAAAGCGGCTGGCGGCGACCCTTCCAAAGTGGACATCAATAAATTTCGCTACCCTGGTCCACCGCCTCAATCTCGTGAAACCGCAATTCTGATGCTTGCGGATGGCGTAGAAGCTCGTGCTCGTGCGGAATTACCCAAAGACGATGAAGAATTGAGAAAAATTATTCGCGGTGTGATTGAATTTTGCCAGAAAGAAGGACAACTGGATAATACCAATCTAACCCTTCGCGATCTCAGTCTGATCACCGAGTCCTTCATCAACACCCTGCGCAACACCTATCACCCCCGCATAAAATACCCGGAAATTAAAACCAATCAGCCGTCCACACATACCGAATCCACACCCCCCTCTACACAAAGCCCGATTAATCAACCTACAGAACCCATCAAAAGTCATGATGATTAATATCCAGATTGAACCTCCGTACGAAGATGTGATGAAAGAAGATTGGATTTTGCGCGTCAGCCGCGCTGCTTTGGAACATGCTCAAGGTGAAAACGAAGTTGAAACCACAATTGTCCTGACCGGCGATGAGACTCTCAAGTCTCTTAATGCTCAACACCTTGGAATGGATGCCCCTACAGATGTTTTATCCTTTCCTGCCGACGAATTTGATCCCGATCAGCAAATGCCCTACATCGGTGATGTGATTATTTCCGTCCCCCGCGCAAAGGAGCAGGCTGAAGCAGCCGGACATCCGCTGGAAAATGAAATCAGCCTGTTAATCGTACATGGTATTCTGCACCTCTTGGGCTACGATCATGACAGCGAAGAAAGAAAGGCGCTCATGTGGAAAAAACAAGCCGAGATTCTCTCCAAACTGGGAATACACATCAATCAACTCCCCGAATGACACTGTTTCGATTTATCGTTGGACGGCGGCCGGCATTCGAACACGCCTTTCACGGTTTGATACATGTGCTAGTGACCCAGCACAATGCCCGCATTCATCTGGTGATGACCATCCTTGTCGTAATTTCAGGTCTTCTCCTGAAACTGGTCGCATGGGAATGGGCAATGATCATCATTGCCATCGGATTGGTGTGGATAACCGAGATTATCAACACTGCGTTGGAAGCCCTTGTAGACCTGGTCACCCAACAATATCATCCCCTTGCAAAAATAGCCAAAGACACCTCGGCTGCAGCAGTCTTATTTGCCTCAATAATAGCAGTGTTGTTGGGCATTGTTGTATTCATGCCTCACCTCCTTCAATTGTTTTTGTAAGCAATCTTAATTCATGATCCTTTGCAGGAGAAAATATGTCACAATTCCGCTTCGGTACGGTCGGTTCTCCCATTTCCACTCCCAAAAAACCGGGGGGAAGCGTGGGGGCGGTGCAGCAAACTCGTTTGTTGGGTCTGTCCGCGCTTGAATTGGGATGGGTTCAATCTGTGCGGGTATCTGAAGAAACCTGCCGGCAAATTCAATCAACAGCCGCGCAACTCGATGTCGCTATCAGCGTCCATGCCCCCTATTTCATCAATCTGAATGCTGATGAAGACGAATGGCCAAAATCTCGTCAACGGTTAATGGATGCGGCTTATTACGGTTTCCTGGCTGGCGCTACGGATATTGTTTTTCATCCGGGCTCTTACTTCAATCAGCCACCTCACCTGGTTAGAGAAAAGGCAATTCAGCGTCTTGCTGGCTGTGTAGAGGAACTCAAAGTAAAGCAGATCCATGTAACCTTGCGTCCTGAAACGATGGGAAAATCGGCAATGCTCGGTTCACTGGAAGACACCTTAATCCTGAGCCAAAGCCTTGATAACGTTGAGCCTTGCCTTGATTTTGCACACCTTCACGCTCGTGCAGGAAATGGCTCGATGAATACGAAAGGAGAATGGTTGCAAGTGCTTAAGGATTACCAAAATGCATTAGGAACACAAGCCTTGCAAAGACTGCACATTCATCTTTCAGGTATTGAGTACAGCCTCAAAGGCGAAAAAAATCATCTGCCATTGCGTGAATCCGATTTCGCGTTAAGCGACCTGTTTATCGCCCTTAAAGAGCTGAATTGTTCGGGCAGGATTTTATGTGAAAGCCCTATTATGGAAGAAGACGCTCTTTACATGAAAGAGGTCTGGGAAGAATTATAAATATTCCTTCAAATTGTGTTCAACCGCATAAGCTGCCGCCTCAGCCCGATTGCTGACGCCCAGTTTTGAAAGAATGCTGCTGACATAATTCCGCACAGTTCCTTCGCCTAAAAATAACACCTTGGCAATCTCCCGGTTAGTCTTGCCCTCCGAAACCAACAGTAAAACGTGTTTCTCCTGCTGGCTCAGATTGGCAAATGCGGAAGCTTCCTCTTCCTTGACTGCACGGCGCACTTCTTGAAAAACCCGTTGGGTAACTGCGGGGTCTAATAACGCCTCCCCTCGTCCCACTGCTTCAATTGCGCGAATTAAATCCTCACCGCCAATTTGTTTCAAAACATACCCGGAAGCACCAGCGCGGATTGCGGAAAAGAGCATTTCGTCTTCAGCATAGGAGGTCAACATAATCACTTTGGTTTCAGGAAATTTTTGAGTAATTTCTTCACATGCCTCAATTCCCGATGCCCCCGGCAAACGGATATCCAACAGGACAACATCCGGGCGAAGTTGAGCCACCTTCTCCAGAGCTTCTTTGGCTGTCCCGGCCTCTCCTACAACCTCAAACTGGGGGTGATGTTCGAGCAATGCCTTCAAACCAAGGCGCACTACTTCATGATCATCCACCAATACAATGCGTTGTTTGCTCATAAGTGCCTCCACGCGAAAGTATAGCGAATTAACCCTTCTATGGCAAGTAAAAAGATAACATTGATTATCCATGGATGAAATTGTTTCTGTACAATTTCTAATGTTTTTTATTTGGAATTCTTCAATGGGTGTGGTAAACTAAAGACAGGGCGGCATTATAAAATCGCTCAATATGAATTATTCAGAAAGACCAGCCAGCAAAACCTATGAATTCAAGCCTCAACCGCACGGTCATTTATATCGAAGACGATCAGGAAATGATTGACCTTGTGTCAATGATCTTAAGCCGCCGAGGCTATGCTGTCCAAGGGGCACCGGGGGGAAAGATTGGACTGGAAATGGTCAGGCGGGAACCGCCCAATCTGATTCTATTGGATTTGATGATGCCGGATATGGACGGCTGGGAAGTTTATCAAAACCTCAAATCCGATGAGAAAACAAAAAACATCCCCGTCATCGTGATCACCGCCAAGGCACAGGCTATTGACCGGGTTCTTGGACTGCATATCGCCCACGTGGATGATTACATCAGCAAACCGTTTCGACCACAGGAATTGCTGGAAAGCATCGAAAAAGTCCTCGCCAAAGCCGAAAGCAAGGATCACTGAAGCATCAGATCCAATGACCCAGTGGATTGAGATACAAAATCTGAGTCGTCCCGAAATTCCGCCAATCAAAGCTCGACTTTGTAATTCGTTTTGGACAAAATTTCGCGGTCTGATGTTTCAAAAGTCTTTGGAAGAATATCAGGGAATTTTAATTGACGAACAAAAGGATGGCATTGCGAATACTTCCATCCACATGTTTTTTATGCGCTTTGCAATTGCAGCCATCTGGATTAATGCGAAGCAGGAAGTCGTGGACGCCAAAATTGCCCATCCCTGGAAACCATTTTATGCGCCATACAAACCTGCCCGATTTGTATTAGAAACTCACCCCAATCGCCTCCTCGACTTCAAACCCGGTGATCGGGTAAAATTACTGCATGAATAAGCGATTTCAATTATTTTGTTTTATTACAATTGTTTCTCTCATTTTCCTCCCTTCGTTGAAGGTCAGCGCCCAATCTGCAGGGGATTTGCCAGTATATATTGTACAGAGTGGCGATACCATCAACACCATTGCAATCCGCTTTGGGATTTCTGCTCAGGATTTAATTGCCGTAAACCAGATCTCCAATCCTGATTTGCTTACGATCGGCACGCCGTTAAGAATCCCCGGCTACGAAGGCATTTCTGGCACACTCAAACTGACCGTAGCACCATTAGGGGCAACCCTTCGAACCATCAGCCGTCAATACCAGGTGGATGAAAACACCATTGTCCGCCTGAATCAATTAACCAGCCCCTCTCAGATTTATGTCGGTTCAACCCTCATCCTCCCCGAAAAAGAGCAAGCAGTAGATCCCAAGCCGATTGCCATTCTCGGTGAAGGGGAAACATCTCTTGAAACTGCTGCCCGCAGTTACTCCAATCCCTGGAAACTGGTTTTACAAAACCGCAAAGAAAGCACTGCCCTTTTTTTGAGCGGAGAATTAATATTCAGTGATGCCCCGCAACAAAGTGGTGGTTTATTTGGTTCACCCTTAATTCAAAACATAGAAATCACACCTCTTCCACTTCGCCAGGGTAAAACGCACCTGATTCGGGTACTCACATCAACCCCACTCAATCTTTCTGGTACATTGAATAACCTTCCTTTATCCTTTTTTCAGGAAGCAGATAATCAATACATTGCTATCCAGGGTATTCATGCCATGGCGCAACCCGGATTGGCATTATTAACCCTCCAGGCCCAGGCTGACGACCAATCCTCCTTTGCATTTGAACAGCCCATTTTGCTGGAACCCGGTTACTATCCCCAGGATGTTCCGCTAGCGGTAGATCCAGCCACGTTGGATCCGGCTATCACCCAACCCGAAGACGAGCTGATCCGTACCATCACCAAACCGGCTACTCCACAGCGTTACTGGACGGAAAAATTCCGTGTGCCGGTAGATGAGCCCTGTATTCGATCCTGGTTTGGCAGCCGCCGCTCCTATAACAACAGCGGCTATAAATATTTTCATACTGGCGTGGATTATGGCGTGTGTGCCAATAATCTGAATATTTACGCGCCAGCCCCCGGCAGGGTGGTGTATGTGGGAGAGCTAACCGTTCGAGGAATTTCAACAATCATTGATCACGGCTGGGGTATATATAGTGGTTTTTGGCACCAGAGCAGTACGAAGGTTAATGTAGGAGACTTTGTTGAAACTGGCCAGATTATTGGTGAAATTGGCGGAACAGGACGTGCTACCGGACCGCATCTTCACTGGGAAGTGTGGGCAAATGGTGTTCAAGTAGAGCCGCTGGACTGGCTGGAAAAGGTATACCCATAAAATCAGCAATATTTATCATTATCAGGGTATAATTAAGAAACATTATGTCAATGTTGTGCACATCTTCATCCATCGAGCAATAGGAACATGCCTGTTCAGATCGAAAACCTGCAAGAAACGTACTGGGAAAAGTTTGAAATTCAAGAAGAAGATCTCGAATTTCTTTACAATCACCTGCTGGAAATTGAAACGCCACTGACGGCGAAAGAATTAGCCGAAGTATTGATTCGAGAACGAATTCGTCGCGAAGCGGAACGCTTAGTGGCGCTCCAAACCGCCGGCGGCGAAATTTACCAACCTAAAAACAGTTATCAACCGGATGATCGCATTCAGTTCCCCGCTTTAAATTGGAGTAAGGGCAAAGTTCTTTCTGTGCGGCCCGGTTTCAACCCGGATTTGCCCCCCTTTAAGGTGATTAAGGTTGAGATGACGGACGGCAGCATCAAAGAATTTGCTGCCTCTCTCGCTGATCATGTTCTCAATCAATCCCTTCAAAACGAAATTACAGAACCCGCACTGAACCCCCAATTAATCATCGAAAAATATGGTGATCAAATTGCCGGGCTTCTCACCCAGACCTTTGAAACCGTACCCGATCTTGTTCAAATTGCAGGTGCATGGTTTCCGCGATCCCTTTTAGTAGATGTCAGCGTTGGTCACCTCAACCTCGCCGAAGCCCTGCTGGAAATGTCGGGTGGCGGGCCATTGCCAACTGAGGTCATTTTAGATCAGATCGAGCTTCCCACGGATGTCAATCGGAAATTGACTGAATTTTCAATGAACCTTGCATTGCAAGAAGATGAGCGATTTGATGAAGTCGGCCCTGCCGGCAAAACGCTCTGGTTTTTGCGCCGCCTGGAACCCGAGGGAGTGCAAAACACACCCCTTTATTTACGCTATCAACCTGTTTCGGTGGATGTCAGCGCTGCCAGATCGGAAATCGAAGCGCTGA
This sequence comes from Bellilinea sp., assembly GCF_053501535.1. Taxonomy (NCBI): domain Bacteria; kingdom Bacillati; phylum Chloroflexota; class Anaerolineae; order Anaerolineales; family Anaerolineaceae; genus Bellilinea; species Bellilinea sp. The sequence continues at coordinate 29,146 of NZ_JBRCOK010000025.1, forward strand.
ACCGCCTGGTTTTTGATGAACTGGAAGCAGAGGGTGATTTACCCCGTAAGGCAGAGGAAATTGAGGTAAGCTTAATCTTCCCTCACTGGCGAGCCGGGACAATTCCCCTTTCTAAAAGCATCGCGCGCCTCTTTCCGACTGCTTACGAAGCACCCCGTGTACGGTTCCTCTTTGTGGATGAGGAAACCGGAAAAGAGTTTCCCGGATGGGTGGTACGTCCAAACCGCTATGTTTTCGGTTTGAGGGAATGGATTGAAGAAAAAGAGTTGATTCCCGGTTCGTTGTTTGTAATCAAACAAGGCAAAGAACCGGGTAAAGTTGTTATCAAAGCGCTGAAGAAAAAATCAACGAAAGAGTGGCTGCGAACCGTTCTGGTGGGAACTGATGGTGGAGTTGTGTTGACCATGCTTAAACAACAGATTGGGAACGAATACGATGAGCGAATGGCAATTGCGATTCCCGATGTGGCAGCCCTGGATCAGGTTTGGGAAACCGGCTCCCGTTACAAAACCCCGCTCGAGAAGACAATCCTAAATATGATGCGTGAAATGGTTAAACTTTCTCCGCAAGGTCATGTCCACGCACAGGAACTTTATGCAGCAGTTAATTTAGTGCGCCGTTGCCCACCGGGGGTTTTGGTTTCAATTCTGGCAAATCAACCCAATGTCATCCATCTCGGTGATTTGTATTACCGACTAAGCGACCAAGACTCAGAGGTCTGAAAAGATGAGTACTCCCAGCCGCTTCAGTCTCATAAAACCTACATTAGAAACCCCCTTTCACATTGATTTTGAATGGTGGAAAAGCCATGACCAAAACTGGCGGGTTTTTCTCTTGAGTTTTCTGTGTCCTGAACATCAGACCCTTTTTGAAAGCATGGGTGGCGAAACCTGGATTGACTGGGTAAATCCTCAAACAGGCGAAGTAACACAGGTTGACGGACTACAGCATACACTGATGGTTCACTGTGCAAAATTACCCGGGTTTTTATCCCAAAACACCTCTCTGGTTAATTCGGTCTTCAGGGTATTCCTCTCCAATGGGAACACACCCTTAACCCCCCTTGAACTTTCCAAAATTATTGACAGACCTGCCGAAAAGATTTTACAAACTTTCTCCGGTACGACGGTGTATCAGGGAATTCGTCCCGTTCAAAAGGGGTAAAATTTAGTACAAAACACCACCTTTTTAGAAGATTTTGCTTGCTGTGCTATAATTGAAGTTGACAAATTCACATCATCAAAAATTTTGGTGCTCGCCAATCCTAATTAACACATTGCCCTGCCCCTGTAGCTCAATGGATAGAGCACCGGACTTCTAATCCGTTGGTTGTGAGTTCGAGTCTCACCAGGGGCGCTGATTTTGCCAAAGGAGTTAGAGTATGATATTTCCAGAAAGAAACGGTGTAATCACCTTCGCCGGTAGAGATGTGACCGTTGTCGGTCCAGACCTGAAAGTTGGTGAAATTGCACCAGAATTTACCGTTCAAGCTCAAGATTGGTCCACAGTCTCCGCCCTCAGTGCAACTGAAGGTAAAGTCCGCATCATTGCTTCTGTGCCCTCGTTGGAAACCTCAGTATGTGATCGCGAAACGAGGCGATTTAATCAGGATGCAGCCAACCTGAGTAAGGATATTTCAATCCTGGTAATCAGTACCGACCTGCCGTATACCCAAAAACGTTGGTGCGGCGCAGCTGGGATTGATCAGGTCATGGTGCTTTCCGATCACATGGATGTTGACTTTGGTAAAAAATATGGGGTCTTAATCAAAGAAATACGCATATTACGGCGGGCTGTCTTTGTAGTTGATCGCAATAATCGCATCACTTACGCCGCTTATATGCCTACCATTGGGGCAGAACCGGACTACGATGCCGTAATTGAAGCTGCAAAACAGGCATTGTAGTGATTGTTTGTCCTTTAGTGGAGGTACGATGGTAACCATTTATTTCAAGTCAAAAAAGTCTCACACCAGTTTTACCGGTCTGGATGAAACCGCACCTTCTTTTGGAAAAAACATCAACAACTGGCAAAATAATCATCCTCATAGATGGCAGCCGGCAACGGATATCTACGAGACTGAGGAAAAAATTATCATTCTCATGGAAATCGCCGGAATAAAAGAGGAAGATCTGACCATCCTGCTCCATCAAAACACCCTGATTGTGCAAGGCATTCGCCGATTCACGTACGAATCGCCACGCGCCATTCATCAAATGGAAATACCCTATGGAGAATTTAGCGTGGAATTGAGTTTCAACATCCCCGTAGATGACTCTCAAATTGAAGCCATTTACGATCAAGGATTTTTACGAATTGACCTTCCTAAAGCCCGCCCCAAACAAATTCACATCACCAAGGAATGAAAGAGCGGTATGCCAGCATCCAGATGGAATATTGACCTAAACCAGTTCTATTTTCAGTTTGACGCAGAAGAAGAAGGCTACGAAGAAGTCTTCCTGAGTTCGGACGAGGGGGAGGAAGAAATATTCATCGAAGAACCGATAAACAAACAATCAGAAAATAATCTACCGGAAGAAATCATCAAATTACCGGACATTTTGCCCATTCTACCCTTGAGAGGACTGGTAGTTTACCCCCAAACCGGCGTTCCTTTGACCATCGGGCAGCCGCGTTCTATTCGTCTGGTGGATGACGTGGTGACGGGTGATCGGTTTATGGGTTTGGTCGCCTCAAAACACCCCGAAATTGAAAGCCCCGATCCTGAACATTTATACCGGGTAGGAACTGCGGGATTGATTCACCGAATGTTCCGAGCACCGGATGGCACAATCCGTTTACTGGTGCAGGGTCTGTTTCGTTTTCGCATTGTAGAATTTGTGGCAACCGAACCTTACCTCAAAGCCCGAATCGAGGTCATTCCTGAAAAACAGGAAAGCGGCCTGGAAATTGAGGCTCTCGCCCGCAATGTTCGCGATCAATTTGCGCACATTGCTGAAATGATTCCTTCCATGCCGCGCGAATTGGTCGCAACGGTTACTTCGATTACCGATCCACTTCAAACCGTTTATACCATTGCCAATCTTCAACGGATGGACATCGAAGACGCTCAAGAAATCCTCGAGCTGGATTCGATCACCGAAAAACTTCACAAGCTGGTAACGTTGCTGACTCGCGAGAGCGAAGTTTTGGAGCTCAGTCAAAAAATTCAGAAAGAAGCGCGTTCCGAAATTGACAAAGTTCAACGCGAATACTTTTTACGTGAACAGCTGAAAGCCATCCAGCGCGAATTAGGTGAAACCGACGAACAGGCCGCCGATGTTGAGGAATTTCGCAAGAAAATTGAAGAAGCCGGCATGTCTGATGAAGCGCGTAAACTGGCACAACGCGAATTGGACCGGCTTTCTCGCCTGCCGACCGCCGCCGCAGAATATGGAGTTATTCGCACTTTTCTGGATTGGCTGGTTTCTCTTCCCTGGTCAAAAACAACTCCAGATAATCTGGATATTACCCATGCCAGAGAGGTTTTGGACCAGGATCACTACGGCCTGCAAGATATAAAGGAAAGAATTCTCGAATATCTGGCTATACGAAAATTGCGGTTGGATCGTTCCGCAGAATTCAGTCAGGATACTGCCACCGATGTTATCCGGCGACAACGGGAAGGTGTAATTTTGTGTTTTATTGGTCCTCCCGGCGTGGGCAAGACCTCATTGGGTCAATCTATCAGTCGCGCCATGGGGCGGAAGTTTGTTCGCATCTCGCTTGGAGGTGTACGTGACGAGGCGGAAATTCGCGGCCACCGCCGTACTTACATTGGTGCAATGCCCGGGCGAATTATTCAGGCTCTCCGCAGAGTCGAAACTCGCAATCCGGTATTTATGCTGGATGAGATTGATAAACTCAGTTTTGATTTTCGCGGCGATCCCGCCTCAGCCTTACTGGAGGTGCTTGATCCCGAACAAAACCTGGAATTTCGCGATAACTACATCGAAGTAGCCTTTGACCTATCCCAGGTGATGTTCATCACTACTGCCAATCAAATGGAAACCATTCCCGGACCATTATTGGACCGCATGGAGATCATTCAGCTTTCCGGTTATACCGATAGTGAAAAATTCGAAATTGCCAGGCGATACCTGATCCCCCGCCAGTTGAGGGAAAATAGTCTTCGTTCAGAAGAGATCGAGTTCACCCCCAAGGCATTGACAACCATCATTCGCCACTACACTCGAGAAGCCGGGGTGCGCAACCTTGAACGGGAAATCGGTTCTATTTGCCGTAAGGTCGCCACCAAAATTACCGAAGGCAAGATCACCCGTCAGGTGGTAGATGAAAACACTGTACGAGAATTTCTCGGCAGACCCAAGTATTTGGGAACCGAGGAAATTCAACGCCGAACAGAAATTCCCGGTGTTGCCACTGGTCTTGCATGGACACCCGTTGGAGGGGATGTTTTATTTATTGAAGCAACTATAATGCCCGGCAGTAAAGGATTCATTACCACCGGCTCGGTAGGAAAAGTAATGCAGGAATCGGCTCAGGCAGCCCTTTCCTATGTGCGCTCAAGGGCCGCTCAACTTGGTATTGATCCCACCATTTTCGAAAAGTCTGATATCCACCTGCACATTCCTGCCGGCGCCCAACCCAAAGACGGTCCTTCCGCTGGGGTTACCATGGCAACCGCTCTGGTATCATTGCTCACTGGAAGATTGGTGCGCTCAGATGTGGGCATGACCGGTGAGATTACTCTTCGTGGACAAGTCCTGCCGGTCGGGGGCATCAAAGAAAAGGTACTTGCTGCTCATCGGGCCGGATTAAAAACGGTCATCCTTCCAAAAGATAACGAAGCTGATCTGGAAGACCTGCCCGAAGAAGTCCACAATGCCATCCAGTTCATTCTCATTGATAGTGTGGATGAAGTTTTGGAACATGCATTAGAACAAAAAGTGGACCAGCCTGCCCAACCTTGATTTTGAGTAGAAAGACAGATCTATGACAAAAATATTGATCATTGAAGACGATCACTCAATGCGATCCTTACTTAAGACTTTACTGGAAATCGAAAACTTTCAGGTTTCCGTATTGGATATCAACGGTGGAGATTTGATTGCCCAAATTATCTCCGCTGATCCCGACGTCATCCTCATGGATGTCAATCTTAAGAGTACAGATGGATTGACAATTCTACGGGAGATGCGTGGAAACACTTCGCAAAAAAAGAATTATCGGGTGATTATGACTTCCGGCGAAGATCGAAAACAGGAATGCCTGCTGGCAGGGGCAAATGATTTTTTACTTAAACCCTACATGCCAGCAGATCTGATTCAAAAACTGAAACTGTACTCTTAATTTCTTTCCAAACAGGAGATAATGTTTGGCTAAAAAACAATCCCTCAACAATTCTCAATGGTTTACCATTGATCTACATATCCATACACCCGCTTCGAGTGATTACCAACAACCCGAAGTGACTTTCCTGGATATTTTGCAAAAAGCCGAAGCCCGTGGACTGCATATGATGGCAATCACCGATCATAATACCGTCGCTGGCTACCGCAAAATGATGGAGGAAATTCAATCCCTCGAATTCCTCGATAAACTGGGAAGGCTGCTGCCTGCTGAAAAACAACGATTGGAAGAATACCATCGCCTGCGATCAAAAATTCAGGTATTACCCGGTTTTGAATTCACTGCAACTTTTGGGTTTCATATCCTTTGTATTTTTCCTCCAGAAAAATCTATCCGAGAACTAGAACACCTGCTTCTCAGCCTCAACATACCGCCTGACCAAATTGATGAAGGCTCTCAAACGGTTGGTGCGACCGAAGACGTACTTACCGTTTACCGAGTTGTAAATGAAAATGGTGGTTTAGTGATTGCCGCCCATGCCAATTCCAGTAATGGCGTTGCCATGCGGGGCTTTAACTTTGGGGGGCAAACCAAAATCGCATTCACCCAAGATCCGCATTTACACGCCCTTGAGGTAACCGATTTGGAACAAAAGGGTCCGCGCACCACGGCGGCCTTTTTCAATGGAACAAAACCGGAATACCCTAGGCGAATGCATTGCATTCAGGGTTCAGATGCCCACCGTCTTACTTCCGATCCCGCTCGAAAGAAAAATTTTGGGGTCGGCGAAAGGGCAACGGACGTCCTGCTTCCAGAATGTACTTTTGAAGCCCTTCTGGAACTCTTCAAAAGCAACGATTTTTCCCGAACCCGACCTCACCGCCACAAAGAAGAACCCCTTTTTGATTTTGTTCAAAATGCTCAGGAAGAAGGCCCGAACATCATCCAGGATTTTCATGAAAGCATGACGGTGCGGGGAGGCAAGTTGTACGCCATTCTGGCTGATGTTTGCGCATTTGCAAACACCAACGGTGGAACACTTTATATTGGCATCAGTTCCGATTCTAAAAAGCCCCCGGTCGGTATTCAGGATATCGATCAAAGCATTCACGCCCTCGAAAAAGAAATCAACAATCGCATCAGCCCTCCCTTGCATTGCACCATTGATGCCCTTGATTACAAAGGGAAAAAGATCATTCGAATCTTGATTCCGCGGGGCGAGGAACCACCCTACGCAGTGGATGATAATAAGATCTACATCCGCGATGAAGCGGAAACGGGTCTTGCAGTGAGGGATGAAATCGTCAGTCTGGTGCTCCGAAACAAGAATACTGTACTCCCTTCACCGAACGAGATTAATCCCTTTGATACTGTTCCGCCCGCAGAGGATATCATTGACGATTTGGGTGTTGAACCCCGCACGGGTGTCGAAGTATTAGCCCCCGAAGAACGGCAGGGAAAACAATACTTTACCATGCGTGACTTGCGCAATGGCAATGTGGTAAAAAACGTTACCCGCGCCTCTGCCCGCAAACTGTGGCATTATGCCATTGATCGCTATACCGAAACGGTCAAATCCTTTGATCCCAACAGGATCAAATGGATTGGGGATTACGGGTTATTGAGAAAACACAAGCAGGGAAACATCACCCGCTTCGATTTGATTTTACGCACACCTCAAGGTTATCGCTATTTCTTTGGGGTTACCGAAGATGGTATTCATGGGGAATGGCGTAAAGTAACCGGTGTTGACGATGGAGAAAGATGATGCGGGTCGGTATCATCACAATATCAGACCGAAGTTCGCGGGGTGAACGAGAAGACCTTTCAGGACCGGCACTGGTCAAAAGAATTTCAACTGCCGGTCATCAGGTAATTGCAACTGCCATAATTCCGGATGATTTCAATCAAATTAAGACCATTCTTGTTGAGTGGTGTGATTCGGGTAATTTTGATTTAATTTTGACCACCGGCGGAACCGGCTTCGCCCCTCGGGATGTTACCCCTGAAGCAACTTTGGCAATCCTGGAAAAGACCGCCCCGGGTATTGCTGAAGCAATGCGCGCACAAAGTTTAAAAATTACCCCTCATGCCATGCTCTCCCGGCAACAAGCCGGAATTCGTAAAAGGACGCTGGTGATTAATTTACCCGGCAGCCCAAAAGGAGCAGTGGAAAATCTCGAAGTGATTTTACCGGTACTGCCTCACGCCGTTGAACTTCTGCAGGAAAGCCCTTCTGCAGAGAAAGGACATTCACACTCAAAATAAATAAAAAATGGAGGAATATCATGGCAGAACATTCTACCGAACTACGCAACGGCCATAAACGCACAACAGTAAAATTACAAACTGGAGAAAGTGTCGCACTTTGCCGGTGCTTCCAATCGATAGAATTTCCGTTCTGTGATGGTACCCATAAAACACTGGATAGCGATGCCGGCCCGGTGATTGTACAGGCACCAAAACCGGAAGATATCAAATAAAACTTTTAGACCTGGTCATTTTCCAAACTATTTTGGAGATCATCCCCGTTTCGGATGATACGAACTGGGATTCCATACGCCCTGAGCCTTTCAAAAACCCCACAATCTTTAGGGCGCGCCCCGAAGCTAACCGCGTCCAACCCAATTACCACTGGTCTCAAATCTTTTCGCAAAAGCATTTCAATAGCCAGTTCAAGCAACTCGGAGCACAAGGCGGTGATCAACACAACCGTGCTTCCTTTGGGAATCTGATTGGCTTGACCTTCAATTAAACCTACAAGCGATAAATTTCCCTCTGGTTGAAGAAAAGCCAGCGTTTCCAACAATTTACCCATTTGACGCACCCCCTTTTCGGCTGGTAAAACACTCAGCGTCTGAGCGGCGCAAGCGAACCCAACCGAACGCCCCCTTTTCAAGTAATAATCCGCAACAGATGCCGCACAGGATACTCCATATTCGAAAGAATTGGGTGGTAAAGGAATAACCAATTTTTGGGGGATAATCCAGTAATGATTTGCTCGATCAACACGTCTTATGTCTGCCAGAGCGGAATGGGTGCCGGCCTGCGCATCCAACAAAAGCCAAACATCCGCTTGGGGATCTTGCTCAAACTCTTTGACCATCAACCGATCCTTACGAGCGGTAGTCTTCCAGTGAATGCGATTTAACGGGTCGCCGGGAGCATATTCCCGCACCCCGGCTGCATAAGGGGTCACTTCAAGACTTTTCCGCCGCAAGGCCCTGCCCCCCGGTAATTCGCCGCCCGGTTCGGGGAATTTCTGCAGGTTTACCATGTAAGGAAAGACCAGTAGTGTTTTTTCAGAAGGAATAACCTTATTCACTGCAAAAAAACCAAAAGGATCACCTGAAATCAAAACGGTCGGACCTAATCGAAACGCACCTCTTTGAATCAGCAAGGTTCTTGAAAAATAAGACCGAAGCTGATGTGGGCCAATTCCTGAAATTACCCTTGATCCTTGTTTTTCGGGTAATGGCGAAAGATCCTTTACTTCAATCCATAAACGCCCATACCACGATTCATTACGAACTTCAAATCTTTCTTCAAAAATCTGTCCGACAGGCAACCTCAAAACTCGCGCACTACGCGTTGCGGTTAACCCGCGCAGTGCCAGAACCGCCCATAAAAAGGCGATGGTCAACAGCGCCAACAGCAGGTAAATAATCCGATAATAAACAAACACCGTTGGTTGCTGCGTCAGGTAAGCGCCGGCAAAGGAGCCAGCAAGCAGCGCTAAAAAGACAAAAAATGGTGGACGAATTTTCATGCAGTTGAGGGCTGAAAGGCAAGATCCCCGCCAGGAACCGGTACTAAGGTCACCAATTCATGAACAATTTGATCGGCACTTAGATTTCTCAACCTTGCTGAAGGTTGTATAACCATCCGATGAGAAAGTATGTTTTCAGCCAATAATTTGATATCATCGGGCAGGACATAATCCCTGCCATGAATTGCCGCCCGCGCCTGCCCGGCACGGAATAAACCAAGGCTTCCCCGTGGGCTTGATCCCAAATAAACATCCGGATTTTCCCGAGTGGCGCGGGTTAATTCCACAATATATTGTCGCAATGGACGCGAGACATAAACCGTTCGAATGATCTTTTGTACTTCCAATAATTCGTCAATTTCAACAACTGCTTCCAATTCCTCAATTGGATGACGGATTTGTTGGAGTTCCAAAATTTTCATTTCATCGAACAGCGAAGGATATCCAATCTTGATCCGCATCAGGAAGCGATCCAGCTGCGCTTCGGGTAACGGGAAGGTTCCTTCGTACTCAATCGGATTTTGGGTTGCCAACACTAAGAATGGGACTGGCAGGGGATAAGTTACCCCATCTACAGTTACTTGACGCTCTTCCATTGCCTCTAGCAATGCTGATTGCGTTTTGGGTGTTGCACGATTAATCTCATCCGCCAGCACAATTTGTGCCATAATTGGCCCCGGTCGAAATTCAAACTGGCGGGTTACCTGATTGAAAATAGACACACCGGTTACATCGCTTGGCAGCATGTCCGGAGTGAATTGAATACGACTGAACTTTACCCCTAACGACTTTGCTAAACTACGCGCCAGAATGGTTTTCCCCACTCCCGGCACATCATCAATCAAGAGATGCCCCTGACACAATAAACTGATAATAACCAGTTCAAGGGTGTGAGTTTTGCCAACAATTACCTTTTCAAGGTTTTCCATAACCTTTTTGGAAAAGGATTGAACTTTTTCAATCGAGTGATTCATTCGAGGCTCCTATTTTTGATCGCATTTTTTGGGAAGTTAATACGACCAATGACATAGTGATGCAAAACAATAATGTTGCTAAACTAATCCCCAAAATGACAGGAAAACCGGTGGGTTGATAGCGAAGAATAACTTTATGATTACCCGCTGGAACACAAACTCCTTTGAAGAGGTAATCCACCCGTTCAACGGCCGCAGGCTCTCCATCAATTGTTGCTGTCCAGCCCGGATACCAGCTATCCGCTATACGAACCCAGCCGGTTGAATCGGTACTTACCATCACTTCAAGCAAGTTAACCTCATCTCGCAGAAGCTCAACCTGCGCATGTGATCCAGAAGGTTTTGATGGAATGTCACAACTTTCTTCTGCCTCGACTATTATACACTCTCCGTTGGTTGTAACTTGCAGCGCTTGTAGAAGCATTAAATTAAGAGTTTCTTCACTTTCTGCCATAATTCTCTGACAATTTTTCCACCCAATTCTCGGATCAGGTTCGATTTCTTGAACCCGCCAATTGAGGCTATCCTGATCATCCAACTCGATGATAACCCCTACCCCCATTTTACGAAGTTGTAATTCCGCAATAGGTGATGTTAAATCATCCAATATTTCCATCCATTGCTCAAAGTACTTAGGGACCAGGGGATCGAAATTATTGACCATAGCAACATTGGATAATAAATTCATATTTGGCAGAGGGAGCAATTTCATCTCGTCCCAATTTGAATTTGCGTTGAAATCACGAAAAGATAGATATTTTTCAAATTTCAAACTCTTTTCTACCGACAGCGGAATATAAACCCGAGATCTTGGGTTACCATCGGTAAAAGCAGAAGGTGAAGCATCAAAGAATCGCATGTTGATAAACGGATTGAGTGAAATGCCAGCTACCCATAAATCCAAAAGGATTAATCCAGCAGCCAGAAAATTCCATACAGTTTGTTTTCCAGACTTAGATATCTCTCCTGCTGGAGCCAACAATCCAAGTGTTGAGGTGGAAAATAGCAACCCTGCCAATAGCATAAAAGAGTGAACGAAGGTTTTTTCAATTTGAGGCAGCAACAAGCTACCTGCTAACGCCCCTATCCCTGTTGCCAGAGCTGCTACTGTCAGTAGCTTAAACCGAATTTTTACCTTCCCCGTTGGTCTTTCCCAGGAATGCGCCCCAAAGCCGGCAAGTAATGTCAGAGAAAAAACAGCCAGGTACATCCATCGTGTTGGTGCTTGAAACATATCAAAAGTAGGAATATTGCGATAAAGCCACGGAAATACAGGAGTGTTTTTCCCCAAGGAAAAAACAGTTGCAATGACAACGATTGCCCATAAAAATCTAACCACCCTCTGCTTGGTTATATCCCAATCAGGGGCAGATGATTGTCGAAAAGGAACGCCAATCGTACTCAGTGCCAGCAGGATTGGGATAAAACCGATATAGAGTGCATCCTCCCAGTAAGCCCCATACCCCCAGTAATTTCCAGTACCTGGATTACCAAACAAATCCGGCAAGAAAAAACCCAGCAATCGCCATGGCCATAAGGAATAATTCACAGCATACTCATAATCTACTGCACTGGAGCGCTGTGATTGCAGTAAATACTCAAAAGTTGGAAAGAGTTGAATACTTGCAATTAAAACCGCAAGTAAAATTCCAGCTGCCAGAAAACACATCTGAGTAATTTTTGTTCGTTGGTCTCCCTTATTGGCTACGCGAAAAATCGTCCACAAAACAGCAAAAACCAACGAGTACCAGCTTAATTGAGCATGGCCAGCGAATAGTTGATTTGCTGCAATCAAGGCCAGCCCGATTGTCATCATCCATCTTTGGGAGCGATGATCTGATCGGATCACTCGTTCAACTGCCCAGATCAACCATGGCAGCCAGGCCCCAGCCCAGATCATGCTGAAGAAAGAAGCCCGCGCCACAAAATATCCGCATAAGCTAAATGCCAGACCGGCAACCAGCTGTCCCCGTCCATTAATCCCTAATTCTCTGAGCAGCAAAGCCGTTCCAACACCGGCCAACCCAAGGTGGACTGGCACAAGCAGCGTGAATCCCCACGCCAGAGCAGGTACTCCGCCCAACCGGTAAAAGGGATAAAGAATCCAGGACAAAGGGTATAAAATTGCGGTTTGATAATTGGCAAACAGGGGTGACCCCATCCCATTCAGTGGATTCCAGAAAGGGAAGATACCCTGTTCCAACAACGCAAATCCATAGGCTCGCCAGGGGATAAATTGAAGCCCGGCCGTTCCCCAAAAAATTACATTCCCCTTTATCATTGGAATCAGGAATAAGGAAAAAGGAGCAAGAAAAACAAACCACAGGATACCATTTTGGTTTTTACCGATTGATTTCATTTGCACCTGAATTTAATGTTTGTTGAAACTCAAACAATATATACTTCGAATTTTCATATCGCCTAATTAAGAATTCTAATTCTAAATTTGATTTGAAAAAGCAAGGCACCTCTGATTTATTCATGATCCAAAAATCCACATTTTCGTCCTGTAAAAATTGCTTAAAATCGTTTGGATTCTCTTGTGAAAAAAGTATTTTCATTCTCTCATTGATCTCTCTTCCGCGGATACTCTCTGGCCCATGTCCAATGATCACCCGAACAGGAGCATGAGCCGGTAATAAGGTTGACAACTCCCAATCCGCCAAAACGACGGACTGAGTGGGTATTTTTTGTTGAACAAAATCAAGCAGCCGGGTTTCATTCTGACTGAGAAAGAGCGGAAAAGGCTTTCCAGAAATTGTGATGATGGCGCCTGTCAGAAACAAAAAGGTGGTTAGAAAATTTAGCGAATACCACAAAAATGCCGTTTTTCTAATTCTTTCCCCCGGTTTAAACATTCCGCTGATTGCCAGAATACTCATAGCCACATAGCCGCCCTCTGCCAGGCGACGCTGTAAAAGATAGGGGAAATAAATCAAGAATGGTAATAACACCAGCCAGATCAACAGCAAACGTGATTCGAACATTGCTTTAATTGGCTTACGAAAAAAACCTGCCAAAATGATTGGAATTACCAGCCCATAAGCAAGCAGATAATCGGTCAATGGCGGAGAAAGAATAATATTTTGGGCGCGCCAAATCTTCAAGAATGGATCGACTTGAAACGCAATAAAGGTATATACAACGAAAGGTGAGGAAATCAAAATTACTATCCCCAATTTGACCAATTTTGAACGATTAAAACGGGAGGATATGCGATTGATTTTTCCAAAAACAATCTCACCAAAAGTAAAGGCAGTTAATATTAGCCATCCAAGAGGTACTGTCAGTGGTTGCATTAAGGCAAGCAAATTCCAGTAAAGTCCGATTTCAATTCCCTGCTTAATTACGTGATTGGCATCTTCTTGCAGGAATTTCGTCAATCCCAAAAACAGGAAACCTCTTGCCCATACTAGATGAGGAATTGCCAGATAAGCCAAAAATCCGAAGGTTTCTGGTGAATAAAATTCCAAAGGCATATCAATCCACAAATTCCTAAAACCCAATGTATAAAGAAATCCTAATCCCCCACCAAAGGTAACCAGCCCAAGCGTCAGAATACGACAACGAAAATCCTCAATAAATAGAGATATAAAACGATACAGTGCAAAGGTCGTAAAACCAATTCCAGCCAGGCGAAAAAGATGATAAAGAAAAATTCGAGCGAAATAATTACCGAAGGGAGTTGAAATTTTCCCTAGCAATATATATGGGAAAAACGCCAAAAAACCCTTTTGTGGAAAGGCGGTGTATGGTGTTCTAAAGAGCCATGCGCCATTTGCACCCGATAACATTTTTGCAAGATAAGAATTGCCGTCTTCAGCAGCCAACAGCAGGCCGGTATAACTAGAATTATCACCGGCCAATACCCATCCTAAAAGGTATGGCAATGAAGTGATGGCTGCCGTAAATATCCAAAATAGAATAAGAACTTTTTTTTCAATTCTTGTCATTGAATCGCTTAAGAAGCAAAAACAAGATAACACTCAGCCAGGCTATGGCGCTTATCGATGCGCCGAGATAAACCGGCACAGGCCTGAACTCCAATCGAATTTCATGGAATCCATCAGGCAAATCCAGCACTGGAAACAAATTATAAATTTTTCCAAATGTTGAAGGTTGATCATCTATGAAGACCATCCATCCCGGATAGTCTATGTGAGAGAGAAACAATTTACCCGGCCCATTTGCCTTGAATTCAATTTTGTTGGGTTGTATTTGCTTAAATTCCACCGGATATTTTCTATTTTCGCGTTCAACCCATGCCATTCCGGAGAAGTAGGGGTTTTCATAAACACGGCTTTCTGAAAATTGGGCAACTTGATACGGTTGGAACGGAGCGATATCAAACTCAGACACTATAAATCTAACACCCAATAAACTCATCAGTTCCAAATCCGGGGTGAATTTTTGATTATCCGTTTCCGGATCATTGGTAGGAAAAGGGGGCAAGGTAACACTGTAGGATTCGAGGGGCACTCCACTTGCTTTTATAAAAAACTCTTGGTAGGTTCTGAGAATTAATGGATCAACCCCATTTACCATCTTGATTCCATTCAAAGCCGCAATGTGTTGAGGAATGTTGCATGAGGGTGAGTAAACCCGAAAATCACCAGTCTGAGACTTAAGATATTCGACAGTTTGGCGGTTTTCTCCAAAAACTTCATCGGAGGTTATCACCTGTATGCTTTGAAAATTAACCAAGGTCAAATCCAGCACCAGCAGAAGAACGAACATCCAACCGCCAATTTCCACATACCTTCGGTTTCGTTCCAATACTGCAATTAAGAAAATAACAACCAGAAAAATAACGAAACCCCAAATCAAGTTTGCAGGTAACCTTTCACCAAGCACAAGGAAACCCAGCCCAAAGAAACCTGTAAAAGCAACAAAAGGGGTCATGAAAAATACCGGGTCAGGTCGGAATAATTGTTCTCTTTGCAACAGGTCATTTAACCCGCAGGCGGCCAAAATTGGAAAAGCCATTCCCCCTATAAAGTAAAAACGGGTGGGCACACGCAATAAATCCATTGCCGGTAAACGGGATAGTACCGAGAAAAACGGCAACGCATCTCCGACTGCCAGCAGCAAGCTGAAAATCACCACCATCCACCAGAATATGTTTTTCTGACGCAGATTGGGCAAAGAAAGGCAGTAAATACCAAGACAGATAATAATTGCGCCGGGGTATAAAGTCCATTCCGCGAAGCCGCCAAAATCGGGTATCCATAACCCTAATAATTCTTCAACTGGCAGAGAATATACTACCAAATCTTTTAAGTCCATAAAAATGCGCGTGGAAAGACGTGTATATTCAGCCAGCGGCAACAATATGACAGCCGCCAGCAAAATTGCCCCCACTAGAACAATGGGAATTTCAGCGATATGCTTAATTTTGATCAACAGAGGAATGGGTTTGAATAATGGTTTCTGTTCAAAAATGACGAATCCTCCCCATAACAAGAGTGCATAGGCCAGCCAGCGTACATCAGCCAAAGCAATTAAGCCCAATATGGCAGCCGAAACAACCGGACGAGAAATCCGCTGATTAGCAGCTTGATTAAACAAAAGCCACGGCGTCCAACAAACTGCATATACCATCGTAATGTGACCGGCCGCATAATGAGCAAACAATTTGGGCATCAGCAAAAAACCAAACACCCCAAGTAAACTGGCCTGGCTTTGTAATCCCAGATAATCTAAAAATCGCTTGAATCCAATTGCTCCCCAAAATAAATGGATAATCACAACCAGATTGAAGCCCAATGGTTGAGGGAAAATATAGGCCAGCCACCCCGGCGGGTACCACAATCCTGACAGCGGATTGGCAGCAAAAGGGTAGCCTCCGAAAATCAAATCTGACCACAGGGGAAGAACCCCAAAATTCTTAATACTATTCACCAGATAAATGGCATTCGGCAGGTGAGTGATCGTCAGATCGGAAAATTCAGAATACCTTGGATAGAAAAAATTTGCGGAACGCATTATCCAGGGCATAAGGGGAATAACCAGAATCAGATACCACCATTTTTTGCGGATCATGAATTTCGTCTCATTTGATAAATGAGGATTTGCTCATTTTCATAAACAAGTGACAGCTTTTGACTCCAACCGGCAGGGGGAGTATCCAGGCTTTTTGTCCAGACAATATAATCCACTGGATACTGTTCAAAAAATTGATCCAGAAGATCATCCTCAATTCTCTTATTGTAAAATAGGTCAAGCCATCTTAATGTTTCTTCCGCATGGATCGTTTCAAACGGATGCCCATAAACCACCCGGCAATTTGTATGGGCAGGGATGAGCAATCCAATATTCTCAGGCGCCAATATGACTGATCTTTTGTCGCAAATTTCCTGTTGCATCCATTTCAGAGCAATATGTTCAGATTGTGTTAGATATAAAGGAGATTGATTTTGGACAAAAGCTTGCCAGGCGCCCAGAAGCAAAAAAAGATTGGTCAAAACACTGACCGGCAAAATAAACCAGAACCATTTTCGAAACTTGGGCATTTGATAATTAACAACTTTACCCAACCCAATAATCGCTAAAATCCCAACCGGAATTAACCAACCCAATAAAAACCTTCGTTGAAGCGCAAACGGAAAATAGGCGAGGCCAATTCCGCTGATGAACCAGGCTACCGTTAAATTGAGATTCGAATCACGGTCTTTGAAAACCCAGAAAATTAATTCAATCAACGCCAGCAAAATCAGCGGGGCAAATGAGATGAGAACCATAGGCAGTGAGGGGGTTGGCGTCTGATTTTGATTATTCCATTCTGCCAGTAAAGGATCGGATAGTATCGCCGCATATTGATAGATCAGAACGATTCCAGATGGCAAAAAATAAACCAAAGGCAGTTTCCATTGTATGGTTTGGCGTTGGATCAGCAGTAATAGATTATAGATCACACTCACCGTTACCCCAACCACCACTCCAAAAGGTAAAATGATCCCCAATGCTGCACCTAAAAAAGGATCATACCAGTGCACCCGCCCCCCTTCTTGCTGGTATCGACTCAAAAACAAGAGCAATAACCCACTACCCAACGGGAAGTGCGGATTTGCGATCAGGGTTAAGAAAGGATAGGCTTCGGCAACCCAAAAATCCATTGTAAAAACACCCAACAAACCCGCAAGCCAGCCCAATCCCGAACCAAATAAAATCACCGCAAAAAGATAATTGTGGGTGGTTTCAAGCCATTTAACTTGAATGGAGCGTAAAAATGCGTTTAACCCACAAATAAAAACAGCCGCTGCAATCATACGGGCGAGATGAAAAACAAAAATTGGCTGCAGATTGAGTATTCTGGCAATATGTCCAAGCAGAATGTAAAACAAGAAAAGGTATGCGCCTGGTCCTTCTTGCGGTGTATAAGGCAAATGAAAAATCCATTCGCCTCTTACACCAATTTGCATTTTTGCCAGATAGCTGTACCCATCACTTGGGTTCAACAACAAACCGCTGTAAATGTGATGCTCGTCCTGAAACAGCAAACCTGCCAGAAATGGCAACAGGCTTAGAATTAAGCCAAGGAGAACAATAACTCGAGAGGTTTTTTGGGACATAGGGGAATTCGAATTGAAGTATACTTGAGAAGAAAAGTCACCGCAATTCAAAAAAGACATCTTGATCTAAAAATATTCTCCCGAACAAACCCATGAGTCAATCTTTTCATCTGTACCAACTGCAAAAGGTAGATACCCGACTGGACCAAATTCAGCAAAGGATTACCTCAATCCTGCAACAGATTGAGAACGACTCCCGCTTGAAAAATGCCAGAGACCTGCACAACCACGCCGCCGAAAAGCTCAACCGCATCCAGCACGAATTAAAAAAGATTGAACATGATGTCGAAACCCGCCGCTTGAAACTGGAACAAAGCGAAGCCAACTTGTATTCCGGCAGGATCAAAGTTCCCAAAGAACTTCAAGACTTACAAAACGAAGTCGCCGCTCTAAAACGGAGTATAGCCGGTTTAGAAGATCAACAGCTTGAAGTCATGATTCAGATGGAAGAGGCAAAAAAGGAATACGATCAACTCCAACAAACCCTTCTCCAGGTTGAGGCCGAAGTTGCTCAAAGTCATTCTGGATTGATGGGTGAAAAAACTCGACTGGAAAATGATCAGCAAAGACTGATGATCGAAAGACAGGCGATTGTTTCTCAAATTCAGCCGGCTATGCTCGCGGAATACGAAAACCTTCGTAAAATAAAACAGGGGATTGCTGTCGCAAGGGTTGAGGATTCATCCTGCACAGCGTGTGGGGCAGGACTTACGCCGGCTCAATGCCAATCTGCCCGATCCCCTTCTACTGTATTTTACTGCCCATCTTGTGGCAGAATTATCTATGCGGGTTAGGCGATTATGTTTGGGATGGATGATTTCGCTTTAGATCGCATTTCCTTCTGGCTTGGATTTATCGGCGGAACCCTTTTCTGGTTGCTGATAAATCGACTCTGGAAAGGAATGCCGTTCATCCGCCAGACCATCCAGCAAGTCGTGGATGCCAATCGAAGAAAAAGAATGTCCGGCGTCGAAAGCGCGCTCAGGCAAGATGCCCTTCGTAGAGCACAACGCAATCACCTGAGCGCTTCTTTATTCTCCCTCGATGAAATTTTGGTCGAACCTCATGTGCTTGCACCCCCTCCCCAGGTAGACCCACAAACGCCAATCAGTATTGAACGCTATGCTTCTCGCATCCTGCCTTTTTTGCCGGAATTTCCTCAATTCGCGGTTCGCTTTGGCAGCCCCCGCTTAACCATCTTTGAAGCATTGCAAGGTGAATGTCATCTTGCACTGCTGGGTGATGCCGGTGCGGGAAAATCTACCGCCCTGGCGTACTTAACTTCCACAATTGCCCGTCAGGATGAAAAAGCGGGTAAATGGGGGGATTTTTTACCAATCTATCTTCACATTCTTGATCTGGATTTCCAAAGCACACCCAAAAATGATCTTTTGGATCCGATCATCAAAGCTATTTCCGCCACCGCTCCCGTGACCTCATTACCCCAAATTCCCGGGTTTATCCGCCTCACCTTTCAGGAAGGAAGGGCTATTTGCATTTTTGATGGACTTGATGAATTGAACAAAGAGCAATTTTCTCTTGTTCATTCTTATCTGAAGGAGTTAACCAGCCAGTACCCATCCGTCCGTATCGTTGTTTCAGCTGGCAACCAATATATGAATGGTTTAAACCGGATTGGATTTGAGCCTTTTGTCATAGCCGGTTGGACAAAAGCGGAATTGACCGATTTTATCAACCGCTGGGGCGTATTATGGAACAATTTGATTGGTGTTTCCGCCTCTCAACAGCAAAATCTGGAAATTTTGGATAATTTACTGGTCACGAACTGGCTTGGTTACGATCCGCTCTATTACACCCCACTACAATGGACACTAAAGGTCTGGGGAACCTACGCAGGCGACCTGACCGGCAATGAAGAATATAAGGCGATTTCAGCCTGTTTGATCAGGCAAACTCAATATCGCGTGCCAATTACCGCAATGGGTCTGCTGGCGAATGCCATGCTTCGCCAACGCTCAGCATTTCTAGATTTTTCGGATGCGGAAAAGACACTTTCCAGCGTTCGGTTGAATCAAGATGAAGAGGAAAAACTGATACAAGAGGAAAAAATTAGCACCCCACCCTCTTTGCAAAAAGAGATGAGCGCAAAACCTGTGACCTCCGGCGGCCGGATTTTATCCATTATGCTGGATTCTGGAATTCTTACAGAACATCAGGGAGACCAAGTGAGATTTTCTTCTCCAGTCTGGACGGGTTATCTGGCGGCAACTCAATCCTCACCTGCTGACTTCTCCCCGCCCTCCACGGTATATTCCTCAGTCGAGGATGAATATTATCACTACATGGCAATATTTCATCCCGGTAATTGGCTTGAAAGTTATCTGAAACAGGATGCATCCCCCTTCTACACCAATCTGATCAACGGTCTGCGCTGGATCAAGGACACACCATCCAATCACCCGGCGCGTTCATTGGTATTGAGAATAAGCATTCCCTATCTGCAAAACGAGATGCTCCCCTATTCTTTGCGCTTACGTATCCTGGCTGGTAGTGCTTCCTCAAATGATCCGGCATTAACTTTGCTTTTTAAGCAGTTTCTAACTCACTCTTCACCGGCTATGCGTTCCATTGCTGCCTTGGGATGTGGAGCATTACAGGACAGTAAAACTATTCCCAATCTCATTTCTCTGCTCAATGATGAAAACCCCGACACTCGCATTTCGGCCTGCTTTGCTCTTGCCTGTTTTGAAAACCCGGAAGCTGAAAGAGCCATTAAAGATTGTATCCATTTTGCAGATGAAACGTTGCGCTTAGCCGCAGCTGAAACCCTGGCATTGGATACCCAAAAAGGACATGCCTGCCTCAAAGAACTGGTCGAATCGGAGGACTTGCTCGTCAGACGTTCAGCAGTGTTTGGTTTATCTTTGATTCAAAGCGATTGGGTGGTTGACTTGCTGGAAAAGATTGCTGTTGAAGACAGCCAATGGGTTGTCCGCAATGCCGCCGGCCAGGCATTGGAAAATCGTCAAAAATCGAATCCCTTTATCCCCAAACGACAAAAAGAACCGGCTGATACTTCATGGTTGATCGCCTTTGCCGCCAAAAGAGGTTTGGGTATTTCCAAAGGCGATCCGGCAATTCCGCTTCTTTTTGAAGTGCTCGCAAACGGCAGCGATGATGAAAAGATTGCCGCACTGTGGTTTTTACGTCATCATCCTCAGGATAAGGTGATTTCCCAAATCTATCCCTTGCTGTTTTCCAATCAACTGGAAATGCGGGATACGGCCAATTTTGCCCTGTGGTTTATGTCCCTTTGTAATAATTAATTCTTTTATGAGGGGATTTTTGCTACTCTCCCAACAATTTGCTGAACCTGTTCCACACTGACACCGATAATGCTGATCAGTTTATTGGTTGAATTTTTACCGCCAATGATTTCAAAACAGTTAAGGGGCACTCCAAACAATTCCGACAAGTACCTCAACAATTCAGCATCAAGTGTTGAATCACCCTGTGGATTGACCATTCCTATCTGCAGGGTACCGTCAGGTAATACTTTTTCAATTTTGTTCGCTTTGGCATTCAAATGCAGGCTGACGGTAATTGCTGAACCAGCTTTTGCATCGTGGAAACGGGGTTTCTTTGGATTTGCCATTTGACTACCTGAAAGAAGCTAGCAGCGAAATTAATAAAGTTTCCACAACTTGAATTAATATGATGAGAATCAATGGGCTGAAATCAATCATACCCAACGGCGGTACAACCCGTCGAATTGGATTAAGCAATGGCTCAACAATTCGGTCCAGATTTGAACGGAGCGGGTGGTAAGGCGACATAAAATACGAAAGCACAACACTGACAATGACAACAATTAATAACAAACTGCCGATAGCTTGAATTAAAGAAATTAATAGATCAATCATAGGTTCGACCTTTCTGATAGTCTCTCGGCCCTAAAATTGCCTGACCGATTCTCACCAGGGTAGCACCTTCCATGATCGCAGCAGGAAAGTCAGCGCTGGTACCCATGGATAATTCTGTAAGGTTAAGGTGTGGCAACTTTGCCTGTAAAAAATCTCTAAGCAGTCTAAGCTGACGAAAAAAACCTTGTGCTTCCTGTAAGGTGGAAGTTAGAGGTGGCATCGTCATCAAACCGCAGATTTGAAGGTGTGAAAAAGCCTGAATTTGTTCAATTTCCGTAATCAATTCAGGCCAACGGTCTCTCTCCCTGGCTAACCAGCCATACTTGGATTCCTCACCCCCCACATTAAACTCCAACAACACCCTTAAGTATTTTTTCTGTTCCTCGAGCAACCGCTCCAGCTTTTCTGCAATCCGCACGCTATCCACTGAATGCATCCAGTCAAAATGAGCGGCAACCAGTTTGGCTTTTCGACTTTGAAGGTGTCCAATCATGTGCCATTCCACATCTTCAACACCGTGGAGAGCATTGATTTTTTCAGCGGCTTCTTCCGGGTAATTTTCACCAAAACAGTGGATGCCGGCTTGAATTGCCGCTTTGATGACCTCCACCGGTTGACTCTTAGACACAACAACGATTCGAACTTCCGCCGGATTTCTGCCACACTTTAAGGCTGTCCGATGGATTTCTTCCTGTACCCTCAGGTAATTGGAACGGATCTCCTCAACACTCAAAGGCATTTTGCCGGATATTCCCTCTCATGATTGATGTAATTTGATTAAGGCTGCAAATCGGCCTGTACTGCCCTGTTCCGCACGATGAGAAAACCACCGTTCAAGATCACAGGCCGTACACTGTTTCGAAACTTCAATGGATTTTACCCCAACTTCCCTCAAAAGGATTTCATTGGCTGCCCATAAATCAAAATGAATCAAACCGTTGGTTGTGGATAGCACGCGTGACGCTTTGGTCCCAAAAGTTTCTTTCACTTTTCTCGCAACATCTTCCCCAATGAGGTAATGATCTACTCCTATTGAAGGTCCTATCCCGGCAAGAATATTATCCGGTTGACAGTCAAAATGTTCAACCATAAAACGCACCGTTTTTGAGGTGATTTTCTGAACCGTACCCTTCCAACCGGCATGAATCAAACCAATCACCCGTTGAACCGGATCATACAATAAAATTGGAACACAATCTGCAAACCTCATGAACAGGGTGACATCTGGGTTCTTCGTCACAATCGCATCCCCTTTCTCATGAGGCTGATCAAGGGGACGGGATTTTTGTGTAAATATCACTTTATCAGAATGAACCTGCCACACATCAAAAATGGATGAAACTTCTATCCCCAGCGTTTCAAAGATGCGCCGGCGATTTTCAATTACATTCTCACGGCTATCTCCTACCGTTCCACCTAAATTCAGGCTCGCCCAGGGTTGCGGGCTTACCCCTCCCTTACGGGTGAAAACAGCATGGGTAACCTGATTACCAAGCAGTTCAAATTGGTAATACTCTAAGCCATTCGCTTGAATAAATGGCATTCCATCAATTCCCTTCGGATTGAATTTGAGCAACAATCGTTCTTTTTTGGCTCAACAACGTCCTGGTTTCGCGCATACTTTCTTCAATCATCGGAAAGAGATACCAGCCGGTTGTACCACCAAAAAGGACGCCGGTCATTGTTCTCAAGAGAGGGGTACTTTCCCGAAAAACGGGCAATTCAGATAAAAATGACAGCAGGCTGGGCAATTGGGAAAATCCATCTAATCCAATTGGTAACAGACCGAAAATTAGCCAGAGATACCACGGCAATGATTTTATTTTTCTGCCAGAGAGCGAAAAAATCAACCCAAATGCCAGTAGAGATGCATAAATTGCCACATCCCGTTGACATAAGGCAACTTTGAACCCGATTCTGCCTGCCCCATAGCCGATTTCTTCCATTCCGGTAAACTGGCGGGCAAATGCCAGATCGGTTGGGGGTACGCTGAACATCTGCTCGTATGAGGCTAAATTTTGTACCTCTGCAAGGCTGCGCGGGTAGTAAGGCTGCATTCCAAACAGGAACCATGAGCGGAAGGTCAATTGGTGACACAACGGACTGTAAATGGTGTACAGAATCCTCGCAGGCGTTTGAACACCATTCAAAGCCAGCACTGGAGCAAGAAACGGTAAGCCCACATACAGAAAAATAAAGAAATTGATCAACCACATATAGCGGTTGCTCAGCCACAATGAAATTCGGTCGGCTGTGCTGACCTTTCTACCCCGCTCAACCCGTTTTGAATAACTTTCATCACCTACTGCATTCAGATGTCTGGCACGATCGAGTGCTGCCCCCAACGTTACCCTTAAATCTTGTTCACGAAAGGGGGAACCCAGCCGATATGGCCCAACCTGAACAACCGGAGCGTCCTTCTCATATACAGCTCTCAAACCTTCATCCTGGTCAATAGCAACAACTGCAAGCTGATGCGGATATTCATCTTTCAAGCGGTTCAACATCTCTACCACTGTTTCAACCGCCGGGTCGCCCTGCTTAACGAATAAAGTAACCACCATCATGGGGCTGCTCCAATTTTCTCTAAATAGGATGAGAGAATTTGTTCATCCAGCTGTCCAACGTGCGTGCTCCTCAAGATCCCATCACGATCAATGAAATAGGTTGTCGGGAAACCAAAAACCTGGAATCTTTCCGCAATTTTACCGTCTGCATCCAACAAAACGGGAAAGGTTATTCCTCTTTCCTCAACAAATCGTCGAATGATATTGGCCGGTTCATTATAATTGACACCAAGCACCACAATCCCAGAACTTTCCCGGTAAATGGCTTCAAAAAGGGGCATTTCCTCCTTGCACGGATCACACCACGTTGCCCAAAAATTAACCACAATCGGTTTGCCAACCAGTTCAGAAAAGGTAATCTTTTCCCCATCCAAGGATTCAAGCGAAAAATCTGGAAACTTTTGCCCGCTTTGTGGAATCTGTCGCTCACGTTGGGCGGTCAGCGGTTGGTTACCTCCTAAAAAGATGAGCAATCCCAATAGACCGCCAAACGCTAATCCTCCCAAAAGCAAGATGGCCGATTTCCAATTCACCCTGATCTGCCTCAAAGTCCAAAATCAACAAAAGTACCCAGTTGAGCCAGTTGATTGAAGACTCCCAAAAACAACATCACTCCAACAATAATCATCAACACCCCCATGGCCTTCTCAATGTAAAACATGACTTTCCCATGCTTACGGAGCAATTTTGTAACCCATCCAATTCCCAGCGCCGCCAGTAAAAATGGCACAGCCAGACCCGCAGAGTAAAAGCCTAACAACACCAGTCCTTGATGGATAGAACCGCTATTGATCGCCAGCGTGAGAATCATCCCCAAAACCGGCCCAATACACGGTGACCAGCCGGCCGAGAAAGTAATTCCCAATAAGGCAGAAGAAAACAGACTGCGATTCTGCTGCATTTTGGTCTGGGGACGCAAGTCGTATTCAAGAAAACTGAGACGCAGCAAACCGGTCATGTGCAGCCCAAAAACAATCACAATCAGACCGCCCAGTTTGGACAAAACGCTGCGAAAGTCATATAACAAACTGCCCACCGCCGACATGGTGAGACCAAGCGTCAAAAATACAGCGCTAAAGCCAAGAATAAAAGCCACACCGTGCATCAGCGTATTGAGGGTGTTAATTCGCTGCGGTTCGGTTTGGGCTGCTGCCACAGAACGACCACTCAGATAACCAATATAAGCAGGGATCAGTGCAAAAACACAAGGGGATAGAAAAGAAGCCAGTCCTGCTAAAAATGCCAAACCTGCCGTCACATTGACCGTTAACATATCCTCTCCGAAATCATTTCTCAATTACGTCCACAATTGTTCCACCCGGCATCCCCACTTGTATATCACCGGGATCATAAGGAACAACCGGTAAAGTCCATCGAAAGATAAAATGAGCATCTTCCGGAGCACAATTAATGCAACCCCGTGAGCGTGGTGTCCCAAAGTCGTTGTGCCAAAAGGTCGAATGGATGGCTACCCCCTCACCGGTGAACAAAGTCGTCCACGCAACACCGGGCAGATCATAACCTGTGCCAGTTTGACCGCCGCTCATATGAATGGATACGGATTTTCTCCAAATCGGATGGGCACCGATGGGTGTTCGCCAGGCTTCTACAACCTCTCCGGCTGCATTCCAGATTGCCCCGGAAGAAATCAGGCAGGCATACACCTCGCTGCGCCCCTCGTAACAGGTTAAAATTTGCCGTGTGGGGGTTACATCTACCACAATGCGCTTATTTTCAACCTCAGGATGAATCGGTTCGAGTTCTTCCGGTTTGAGCGGACGGAACGCTTCAGCTGCTGCCCAGAAAACATCTCCGTAAGAACCAAAGCGTTCATTAACCCGATAAAGAATTTGCCCCTGGGAATTGGCACGAACATCATCCACCCATAAAATTTGACTGTAATAAAGCCGCGGAACGGTATTGTACTCGATCGTATATTTTAGCCACGGAGAAGCCGGTGAACGGTTTTCCAAAAAAATCTGTGTATGGGGTATGGTCACCTCCACCCACATCCCGCGCCCGATGCTGGTTACAGGTAATTCAGTCAACGGCTGGTTAGGCTGGTACTTCACCGGTTGAAGGCTGGGGGCGTAAACGAAACCATCCGGTGTTTCGACCCAGCGCCGGCTTTGTCTTCCCAAAGGCGCTTCGCCGATGACCTCCCGCAGCCAGATGACTACCGCATCCTCATACAATTCCCCCACCGAATCCGCCTCAACGGATGGCTTTTTACGCACATTGACTTTACCAACGCATACTCTTCCCAACCGTTCAGCATCCGGCCATTCCCGAACCAGATCGCCCCACACTTTCCAAGGGCGCATAGCCAGACTGCCCAAACCAAATAAACCCAGTTTGAGAAAGTTCCTTCGAGATAAGCGGGTTTCTGCCCATTTCATAGTCAAAAAGATAACCAGAAAAATCTAATTTGTCAATCAACACTCAATTAAAAGCACATAAGAGTTTACCACACCAATTGCCCGCTTTCGATTAACTGTTCAATAATTGCAATCTCAGGCGCCCACCATGCGTCCCCTTGCCGGTAAGGCACATGATCTCTCAACAAAGACCACAAGTGTTGTGTTCCTTGTCCTAAATGGTGTTTAGGCATCTGCCTCATGCGCAAGTCAACCGCCCGAGCCGCGGTATAAAGCTCAATCGCCAACACTCGCTGCGTGTTGCGTAAAATCCTCCAGCAGTGACGGGCGGCTGTCATGGCATTGGCATTGTGATCCTCCTGCCCGCCGGAGGTGGGCAATGAATGCACACTATCGGGATGTGCCAGTGTTTGATTTTCCAGCACCAGGGAGGCCGCTGTGTAATGCGGCATCATCAAGCCTGAATTGAGCCCCGCAGCATCCGGAGAATCAACCAGCATGGGCGGCAGTCCGCCGTTTAATTTCGCATCCAATAACCGAAAAGTCCTTCTTTCCGAAATTGCAGCCAGTTCCGCCAGTGCAATCCCCAGAAAATCCATTACCAGACCAATCGGCTCACCGTGAAAATTCCCACCAGAAAGCGCAACATCCGGCTCAAACAGTAAGGGATTGTCGGTTGCTGCGTTCAATTCTTTTTGAATAATCCGTTCGGTAAATTCAATCGTTTCAAGAATCGTCCCATGAACCTGAGGGGTACATCTCAGTGAGTAAGCATCCTGAACACGACAGGCTGCATCAATAAATGTGCTGCCTTTTATCTCTGCTCTGATTTCACTGGCTACGCGCAATTGCCCGTCCTGGTCGCGAACCTGATGAATCCGTTCATCAAATGCTGATGAACAACCCAGCAACGCCTCCAAACTTAAAGCCGTGGCTTTATTCGCAATATGAATTGCCTGGTAAGCGTCATGAACAATCAAGGCTGCCATTGCAGCGCTGAAGGTTGCTCCATTATTGATCGCCAATCCTTCTTTTGGTCCAAGAACCAAACGAGGAATTCCCGCCAGTTTCATCGCCTGTTTGCCGGTCAGAATTTCTCCTCCATATTCAGCCCAACCTGATTCTTCCTCACGATCCGCATCATCGGTTGTGAACACCAATGCCAGATGAGATAAAGGGCTTAAATCACCTGAAGAACCAAGCGAGCCTTGCTGCGGTACCAGCGGTGTCACCTTTTTGTTCAGCATTTGCACCAGTGTCTGGGCAACTTCCTCGCGCACACCCGAATAACCCTTTACCAGCGTATTGGCACGAACCAGCATAGCTGCCCGCACAACCTCCCCAGGCAATGGATCACCCACTGCTACAGCATGGCTCAGAATCAAATTTCGGCTGAGGCGGTTGCTATCTTCAATTGGGATGCGCTTCTCCGAAAAAATACCAAAGCCGGTATTGATTCCATATACAGCCTGATTGGATTTTAGAATTGTCTCTAAGACATCGCGGGATCGTCTTAAGTTTTCTTTCCCCTCGGGAGCAATCTCCACTTCTTCACCATAACGCGCAACAGATACCAGGCTTTGAATATCCAGGTGATTGCCATCAAGTCGAATCATTGGGTGCCTCTTGGGTTAGAAAAGCAGATGACCAAATGCAACACAAACCAGCGGTACGGTCAGGTTATCAATATCTCTCATGGGTAACGATTCGACCAGTGTTGCTATTAACGCCAGAATGGTTACCGGGAAAAAGAGCGAAGAAAGTGCCACGGAAAATTTACCGGCAAATACAAAAACCACCAGAATAAGAATTGAAAAAAGCCACCCCGCCAGGAACATCGTAGCTGTTCCCATCCATGTTTTTCTTGGCGACCAGGGAATTGGTTGACTGGGCAGTCTCTTGCCGATCACATCTGCCAGTCCATCACCACCACACATCATCATCAAAGCCGTGATTCCGATGGGCGAGTCATACCAGTACACAATGGTAAGAATGACAAAAACAATGCCATAATAGAGCGGCCCCTTTAGAATTTCGCGCGGGTCGCCACTGCGCGACATCCCGTCCACCGCCGCCTGATCTCGAATAACCCCAATTCCAATCAGAAAAAATTGAACCGTGATGGCAAAAGGCACCAGTGCAGCCAGCCATCGGGAGGATGGCTCATCAGCAAACAACAACCAGCATAAAACAAAGATTGGACCTGTCCCGGCGTGAATGATTTTACGGCTCAATTGGGAACTTACCCAACCCCGATGGGCAAGGTAATCATTAAACCGTAACCATAGCAAGGCTAAGGCGAAAGTTACAGCCAGGGCTAGCCAGTTATTTCCAAGCATTTTGAACCCCCAGAATGAACGGGGTCAACATTGCCTTATAAATCACGTCCTCGTTCTCTTTCGATTTCTCTGGTCTGATCACGC
The DNA here is from genome assembly GCF_053501535.1 of Bellilinea sp. Classification (NCBI taxonomy): domain Bacteria; kingdom Bacillati; phylum Chloroflexota; class Anaerolineae; order Anaerolineales; family Anaerolineaceae; genus Bellilinea; species Bellilinea sp. The sequence continues at coordinate 58,025 of NZ_JBRCOK010000025.1, forward strand.
TTGGCAATCTCATGGCGCTTATCATACAATTTTTTCCCCTTTGCAATGGCAATTTCCACTTTGGCTTTGCCCTCCTTCAAATATACCTGAACCGGAACAATGGTCACGCCCTTCTGACGTACTGCATTCCAGAGCTCTCTTATTTCCCTTTTATGAAGGAGTAACTTGCGTGGCCGGCGGGGGTCATGGTTGAAGCGGTTGGCTTGTTCGTAGGGAGCGATGTGAGCATTAATCAGCCAGGCTTCCTTGCCATCAGTCTGCACATAGGCTTCTGCCAGGCTGATCTGACCTGCTCGAATGGATTTGATTTCACTCCCCTGAAGCGCGATTCCCGCCTCAAAAGTGTCCAGTAAAAAATATTCAAAACGAGCTTTGCGGTTCGTGGCAACAACTTTCACAGACATATCAGCGATTTTAACACATCTACTTCCAGCGGACTATGTTCAACCCCGACCAAAACCGGAAGATCGCAAAAAAGAATAATGCCCAACGAATGCCAATCAGTGAACTCACCCATGGACCAATCAGAGAACCCAAAAGAATACCTGCGTTGGCGAACAAATTAAACCATGCAAGATGCGCAGAGCGTGTCTCGCTGGGAGCTTTTTCCAGAACAAAATTAAACATCGCGCTACTCGCCAAGCCCCAACCCGTCCCACCCAGCAAGTGGGCAGCCAGATAAGGCAAAGCGCCATGCGAAAGGCTCAGAATAAATGGATACCCGGACAAAAAGATTAATCCCAGCCCGGTAATCTTCTGGTTACCCAACCGCCCCACCAGTCTTGACACCTGACTTGAAATCATCAACATGGCAAGGAAAAAGATGGCGTTGGCAACGCTGATCACCTGGTCCGACACCCCCAATACCTTAACCGCAAAAACGGGGAATAAAGGTAGTGGAAGAAATTGAGCAAAATGAAAAGAAAACATCATCCATAAGACCGAACGAAAGGGACTCTTAATAATTTCGATATGCAGGTCTTTTGTTAAGAGAATTTCAAATGGCTTCTTAGGTTGATTTTCCGTGATTTCCGATTCATCTCTTTGCTTTTCAGGTATAAATTTCACTCCATCCTCTTGTTGGATGGGAGGGCGAATCAACCCTAAATGCAAGGTGGAAAGTGCTGCGCTGAAAAATCCAATAGCAAAAACAATCTGATAACCCAGTGGAAAAACAAAATGATTCAAAATATACCCACAGGTTAACGAGGTTACAATCGAAACTATGGCAAAAAAGACATTGCGGACACCTGCAATTTGCGCGCGGTCTTGAATAGGAATTGCTTCGGCAAACAAGGCATTGAACGCCACACCCAAACCGGTTGCAGGAATGTGCATCAGGAAAACCATTGCAAGAATTACAGGAACTTGAATTTCAATCGGTAAACGGGAAGGGATCAGGAAAAGGGGAAAATAAAAAAGCCGCATCAGGAGCGCGGTAATCAAGGTCGCTCTGCGTTTGGATTGCGGCTCAATCCATGCCCCAAAAGGCAGCGAAAACAACAAAGCCATGATGGCAGGCGCAGCATTGATAAGACCAATTTGTTGGGCGTTTGCCCCGATCCGGGTGGCATACACTGCCAGAAATGAAAGCACACTGCCATTCATCACCCCAAACCAGATCACATCAGCATAAAAATGATAAAAATTGCGTTTTGCCTGTGAAGAGGCTTGAGGTGGTAAGATTGAAATTAAACGGAATGCCATAGCGGAGACCAATGGTATGAATGCCCAAACAGATTACTCAAAATCACCTTATCGCTCTTTGTTTTTACTGAGACCGGATATCGTCTTTCTTAATCACGGTTCTTTTGGAGCCACCCCGATTCCCGTTTTTGAACGTTATCAGTACTGGCAGAGAGAACTCGAACGCCAGCCGGTTGAATTTTTGGGGCGCAGGGCCAAAGAGCTTTTATTTCAATCCCGGTCAGCCTTAGCCGAATATCTTCACACCCAACCCGCCAATCTGGTCTATGTGACCAATGCGACAACCGGCTTGAACATCATTGCCCGCAGTTTGAATCTTTCCAGCGAAGACGAGGTACTGAGCACCGATCATGAATACGGCGCACTGGATCGCACATGGCGTTTCCTCTCTCAAAAGCGCGGTTTCAAGTATATCAATCAGCCGATAAACTTGCCAGTACAAAAACGGGAGCAAATTATTGCAGACCTCTGGAAAGGAGTGACCCCTCGCACTAAGGTAATATTCATCAGCCACATCACTTCTCCTACCGCCTTAATTTTTCCGATTCAGGCGATTTGTGAACGGGCACGCCAAAAAGGGATTTTGACGATTGTGGACGGCGCACATGCCCCCGGACAAATTGACCTACATCTGGAAAAAATTGGAGCAGATTTTTACGTCGGCAATCTCCATAAATGGCTATGCGCACCAAAGGGGTCTGCATTTCTCTATGCGCGTTCAGAAGTGCAAGGGCTGATTGAACCCCTGATCGTTTCCTGGGGCTGGCAAAGTGAACCACCGGGCGAGTCTCCGTTTATAGATTATCTGGAATGGAGCGGCACGCGCGATATTTCAGCCTTTTTAGCAGTATCGGATGCCATTAAGTTTCAACACCAACTTGGATGGGATGAATTGCGCATCCGGTGCCATAAACTTGCCTCCGTGGCGCGTCATAGTATCGAAGAGGTCACAGGTCTTCCGGGGTTGTATCCCGATGATTCTCAGTGGTATGTGCAGATGGGCACTGTACCTTTACCTGAGGGGATTAATGCTCTTGAAGTTCAAGAGCGGTTGTATCGGGAATTTCATGTTGAAATACCCATCACCCGCTGGCGTAATTGTCCTTTGCTTCGCTTTTCAGTACAAATTTACAATGACGAATCAGACATCCTTGCACTAAAAAAGGCTCTCTCTGTTATACTTTGCAAGGTTTGATACGGATTTTTCTCAGAGGAGGACATGGATGACCGAGATCGCATTGGCTTTAGGTGGCGGTGGGGTTAAAGGCATCGCCCACATTGGTGTAATTAAGCGATTGGAAAAAGAAGGTTTTAAAATTCGCGCAATAGCCGGCACCAGTGCTGGCGGTATTGTTGGCGCAGTTTATGCTGCCGGTGTGAACCTTGATCACATTATTTCCGAATTGGGAATGGTCAATCATAAGGACTTTTTTGCCCGAAAACCTGAAGATCCACCTTCACTGCTTGGCTTAGCGGGGTTGGTCAACTTTCTAAATTCCTATCTGGAAGATAAAAATTTTACGGATTTATCAATACCGCTGGCATTGACTGCTGTGGATATCCGCTCCAAACAAGAAATCATCCTCAATAAAGGCAATGTCATTCAGGCAGTGCTGGCAACCGTTGCCATTCCGGGTGTCTTTCCCCCGGTCTACATCAATGATTTTGAATTGGTGGATGGAGGTGTGCTTGATCCCGTCCCTGTTGCGGTTGCCCGCTGGTTGGCACCTCATTTACCTGTTGTGGCAGTATGCCTTTCTCCTACGCCGGAGGAGTGGCGTGAAATGCCAGAATTGAGTGTCCCAATTGAACCGCCACTGCCGCGACCCATTCTTCATCAAATTACCCAATCCAGATTTGCCCAATCCTTACGCATCTTTGTCAATTCAATGGATATTACAGCCCGAATGGTTACCGAACTTCGCTTACAGGTTGAAAAACCGGATGTGATCATTCGACCTGAAGTCCATAATGTTGCTCCTTTGGATCGCGTAGATCCAAAGGAATTGTTAGAGGCTGGCGAACAGAGCGTCATCGAGATTCTTCCCCGTTTGCACGAATCGCTGGCCTGGTATTACCAAATTGTCCGCCGTTTTCGCGGGGCTCAACCTCCCGGAAAAGTGCTGGAAGAGGATATTACCGAGTAGGGGGTGCCAAATTTGACCGATGACCTGCGCCGTTACGCCCGGCAAACCACTGTGCGATTAATCGTCGGAGGTATATTATTGATCCTGCTGGTCGGTGGTGGTTTAATTTTGTACTTCTACGGCAGCGGTGCATTGGCTTTAGGAATTCTCTGCTTCATTACCGGTCTAACACCGGTGGTCTTAATTGTATTCATTCTTTCCGTGCTGGAGTGGATCGTCAAACGTGAACGAGGCAACTAACACTGAAATCATTCTTTACCAAAATTGGATTCTTCGCCTTCGGCCGGCTGTCCCAGAATCATCAACCAAAATTCTCTTGATGCTTCATGGCTGGACCGGTGATGAAAACTCAATGCAGATTTTCCAGCGGGATTTACCCCAAGAGTACTGGATTTTCTCTCCACGCGGCCCAATTCAAACCCCAGAAGGCGGTTATGGTTGGATAGGACACCGTCCTGGCAGAGAAGCCACCTTGCAGGCTTTTCTTGAACCAGCCAGCGCATTACACCAACTGATGAACCAGATTCGCCGCGATTACTCCCTCCCCAATCAACCCATTGAATTAATGGGTTTCAGTCAGGGAGCTGCGCTTGCTCTTGCTTATTGCCTTGCCTATCCTGACCAGGTGATAAAAGCGGCAATTCTTTCGGGCTTCTTGCCGTTTTTACCAGCTGACTATCAGCCTCCAGCTGCGCTGGCCAACATCAGCTTTTTTGTTGCCCACGGCAGCGAGGATGAGATTGTTCCGATTGAGCGCGCCTACGAGACGGTTGAGTTTTTGAAAAATGCCAACGCCAAGGTTCACTTTTGTCACTCGCCTGTCAGCCACCGCATCAGTTCGGCCTGTTTCCGGGAACTCACCCGCTTCTTTGCCCGCTAACGGCGCTGGACGAAAGAGAAAATGCCCAAAAGCACCCCAATGGTCAACAATACCACAATGATCAACCCCATCGGTACAGCCGGTACTCCTGCCGCAGAGGGGTTTTGAAATGTGGGAATAGCCAAAGGGGGAGGCGGGGTAAAGGTTGGCAATCGGGTTGGTGCAACAGTAACAATAAACTGTGCTGCCAGCGTTGGATCAATTGTGGCCGTCATATCGCGTGTCGGTGTTGGCGGCGGTTCAACAATGGGCAATTCTCCGGGTGTAATGTTAACAAAAGGGCTATACACCCAGCCAACATTCCCAGGGGCGCCAGGATATTCAATTAAGATCCAATCCCCGCCCGGTGATCTGCCTTTTGCAACAGCAGTCTGACCGATCAACAAAACCCCCACCCGCGGGTACAGAGCGTTCGGGCCGCTGCGCACATTGATGGAAGGTTCATTCGTGCCGGGTCGAACAGAGACGATTGGTCCGCTGGGGGTGCTGGTGACCGTGGCAATATCCACCGTTGGAATTTGGGCCAGAACACGAGTTCCTCCACCCTCAGGCAACCCAAACGGGATAATAATCGTTATAATAAACAGCAATAAAAACCATTTTCGCTTGGTTGAACGCATTCTCTCACCATCACTTTGAAAGTCTGAGCCATGAGTCTACCTGCAGATTATAACCGATCTGATCAACTGCAAAAAATTTATCACGGCGTTATCACGCCATCGGATGTTTCCCACAGTTTGTTTGCTGCCTTTAACCGAGGTAATTACCGCGCCCAGCAAATTGGCACAGGCGAGAGAATTGTCGTCCAAATTGGCACGCGCCCCAACGCCGCTTCCGGAGGACAAACGGCAATCACCGTTTCGATTCAATCCCACGAAGATGGAATTCTCGTTCAGATGGGCAGGCAAAACTGGTTAGGGCTGGCTGCCAGCCTTGGGAAAACGGCTTTGTTTGCCTTGCGCAACCCCCTGAACTTGCTTCACCGTATTGATGATCTGGCTCAGGATATTGAGTCGATTCAATTGATTGACCAGATCTGGCGGGTAATTGATCAAACTGCCCAGTCACTGAACAGTACGCAGGAATTATCCGAGCGATTTCGGCGTTTAGTATGCGAATACTGCAACACGGCAAATCCTGTTGGAGAACCTCGCTGTATTGCCTGCGGTGCGCCATTGGGTAATTTACAGCCCAAAACCTGCCGTTATTGTGGCTTTATTCTCAAGTCAAACGAGCGAAAATGCCCCAATTGCGGCAAATCCAATTGAACTAATCACCAGCAGGATTGCGCCACTGACGGCCATCTTGCTGAATAAAATCATCTATGCCTGGCGGGCCCCATGTACCCGCTTCGTAAACTGGCAAATTGCGCACAGGAAATTGCTGCCATGCTTCCAAAATATTGGAAGTAAACGCCCACTGGCTTAAAACTTCATCTGAACGTGTGAAAAGCGTCGCATCTCCCTGGATGCAATCCAACAACAAACGTTCGTATGCTTCTGGCGGTTCGATGCCAAAAGTTTCCTGGTAATTGAATTCCATGTTGACCGGTGCAATTTGATTAATCGGGCCGGGGGCTTTTGCGCCAAACTCCAAACGAATTCCTTCGTCCGGCTGAAGGCTGAGCACTAGGGTATTGGGAGCATCTCCTGCCAGATTATGCCAGTCGAAAAGCGATAATGGCGCCTGGCGAAAACGAATCACAATTTCCGTCAAGCGGCTGGGCAACCGTTTTCCGGAACGCACATAAAATGGTACCCCCGCCCAACGCCAGTTATCAATATACAGGCGCGCTGCCAGCAGGGTCTCGGTAACTGAGTCCGGCGGTACACCAGCTTCATCTTTATATCCGGGTACACGTTTCCCTTCGATAGTACCAGAAACATACTGTGCCCGATAAGTGTTCTGAATGGCATCTTTCCCCTTGAGTGGACGAAGTGCCTTAAGAACCTTGACCTTCTCATCCCTGACCGCATCAGCGTTGAAACCAACCGGCGCTTCCATCGCAGTCAGTGTCACCAGCTGCAAAAGGTGATTTTGAAACATGTCGCGAATTACGCCTGCATTATCATAATAGCCCGCACGCGTTCCAACACCGACTGTTTCAGAAACAGTAATTTGTACGTGGTCAACATAGCGGCGATCCCACAAAGGCTCAAAGATTGCATTGGCAAAGCGAAAAACCAGGATATTCTGTACGGTTTCCTTGCCAAGATAATGATCAATCCGGTAAACCTGTTTTTCGGAAAACACGCGATGAACTGCCTGCTCCAGCACCGTTGCCGACTCAATGTCACGTCCATAAGGCTTTTCGATCACGATTCTTGTCCAGCCGTTTTCTCTTTTATTGAGACCACTTTTTCCCAATAATTCTACAATGACCAGATATTCCTCCGGTGGTGTTGCCAGATACAGCAAGACATTCTGAATCCGATTACTTTTGATCAATTCCCCTAGCTTTTGATAACCCTGCAACTCCTCAAAAGTTGATTGGACATAATGGGTTCTGGATAAAAGGCGTTCCACTATCTCATCTTCAATTGGTTTGCTTCTGGCATACTCATCAATTCCGCTTTTTAATTTCTCCCGAAGAAATTCGTCGTTCCAGTCTCTGCGGGCAAAACCAATAAGATAAAGCTTTTCCGGCAGTTTTTCTGCTTTCATTAACTCATACAATGCCGGCAACAATTTTCGGCGGGTTAAGTCGCCGGTTACACCAAAAATTACGATGGCAAGTGAAGCGTTTTTGGTTTCAGAAATGAGCGTATTCATATCAATAATTCCTTGTGAAAAGTCCTGCGCAGCGTCATACAATTGCTATCAATTTTACAACCTGCCGGTTAAAATAAATAGAGAAAATCCGTATAAGCATGGAACAAAAAATGAATGTCAAAAGTGAACAAACCACATCTCCAATAACCGCTCGCGATGAATTTCCCAATCCTGAAATTCACTCGCTCATTCAGTCCCGCCGCTCTTCCAGAATTTACGATCCTGAACGGCTGTTAACCTGGGAGCAAATCCTGTTGCTGCTGGAAGCCGCCCGTTCAGCACCCTCCAGCGGCAACCGCCAGCCGTGGGTTTATCTTGTATTTGAACCATCCAAACCGGAACAGTTGGAAAAAGCCCGTTCCTGTCTCAACCCCGACAATCAGGTGTGGGCTAACCGTGCCCCGTTGCTTTTGCTGGCAGTCAGCGAGGATATTCGCCCCGACGGCAGAGAAAATACCAAAGCTCTGCACGATTTAGGCATGGCGAATCAAAATTTACTGCTTCAGGCAACCGCAATGGGGTTGAATTGTCGTCCGATGGCCGGATTTGACGCCGAAAAAGCCCGCAAACTATTCAACATTCCAGAAGGATATACCCCGCGGGTAATGATTGCTGTCGGCTACCCGGGAGATATCGAAGATTTACCCGTAGAAGTTCAGGAAAAAGAGCGCAAAGTCCGCACCCGTAACCCGGTTGATCATTTCGCCTTTCGGGGAAACTGGCAACAATCCCTGTTTGAGGATTAATTCCTGAGGTTTATCATTGTATAATAGCATCACAACCTTGTGGTGCTATTTTTTTCGTTAATTTTGGTAATACCCAAGAGAGGACTCATCATGGTTACAATTGTTGCTGATACAACATCCAGTATCCCCGTCCCCCAGGCGCAGGAACTGGGAATACCGTATATTCCCCAAATCATCGTTTTTGGCAACGAAACCTATCGCGATGACACTGAAATGGATAGTAAAACCTTCCTGAAAAGACTGCGCGAAGCAAACACCCTGCCAAAAACCGCCGCTCCGCCCCCGGCACTGTATCACCCAATTTATGATAAATACACTCAGGACGGCAACACAGTCGTTGTTTTAACTCCTTCAGCAGACGTTTCCGGCACATTCCGCAGCGCCGAAGTAGCAGCAGCAGATTTTCCAGGAAGGGATATCCGCGTTGTGGATACACGCACCATTGGCTCGGGCCTGGCTTCAATTGTTTTAGAAGCGCATCGTTGGGCAAAAGAAGGATTGGACGCCGATACCATCATCGAACGGGTCAAAGATATGAGCCAGCGGGAACGGGTCTACTTTGTTGTAGATACGCTCGAATACCTGTACAAAGGCGGACGAATTGGCGGCGCAAAAATGCTCGTCGGCAGCCTTTTGCAGGTCAAACCAATTCTTCAATTTAAGAATGGCCGCACTGAACCGGTGGAAAGCCAGCGCACCAAACGACGGGCAATGGCACGATTAAAAGAACTGGTCTATTCTGACTGCCCGCACCACGATGGGGCACTGCTCACCATCATGCATGGCGATGCAGAAGAGGAAGCCCAAGCTCTTGCTGAGGAATTTAAGACGCAATTGGGAATCTCAAGCGTTCGTATCTATGATCTGCCGCCAGCAATTCTCGTTCATGCCGGGCCGGGCGTCATTGCGGTGAGTTATTTCACGGAAGCAAAATAGACGCTCATTTTTCAAAACGCTTCTTCCAAAATTTGAAATAGTTCTTCATCCTCCAACTCGATTGGGTTGGCCTTCATACTGCTGGCTTTTCTGGCATTTTCCACCACTCTGGCAAAGTCTTTTTGCCGAATTCCATACTCTCGCAAACGTGGTATATGGAGTTCTTCACATGTTTCTTCCATCCAGCGGATGCCGTCCAGCACATCGGCAGTCAAATCTTCCACCAGCCAGCCGGCCAGCCGATGATAGCGTTCGAGAGCAGGATGGTTTGGTTGGCGCATTTTAAGGGCCTCAATATTGACGCGACACACCACCGGAAGCAAGCGGGCACAAATCGCCCCATGCGGCGCTTCAAACAATCCACCCAGCGGTGCAGCAAATCCATGCACAGCTCCCAATCCCGCATTGGCAAGCGCTAAACCACCCATTAAACTCCCAAAAGCCATCTCCTCCCTCGCCGGGAGATCATTCCCGTGATGATATGCTTTTCGCAACGAACGAGCAATTTTTCGAATCCCCGTCTCACAAAACAAGTCGGTAAAAGCATTTGCCCTGTTCGATACATACGGTTCAATCACCTGAGTGAGAGCATCCATACCGGTGGTGGCAGTGACTGCAGGGGATAGTCCCATCGTGAGGATCGGATCAACCAATGCCAGGGCAGGCAGCATCTTGGGGCTGCGCAGGCTGACTTTGATTCCATGCTGAGGAAGGGAAATCACTGCATTACGGGTAACTTCACTGCCGGTACCGGCGGTTGTTGGAACAGCGACAACCGGCAACGGATTCACCTGCAAAGCTTTCCCCCGGCCCACAACTTCAAGATAATCCAATGGATCACCCGGGTTAACAGCCAGTGCAGCAACCGCTTTGGCGCAATCCATCACACTCCCGCCGCCGGTGGCAATCACCAGATCAGGCTGATACTTTTTAACCCGGTTAACCAATTCAAGAATTTGATCCAGTTTCGGTTCGCCATGAATAACCGTTGTCTGATACTGGATGCCGGCACTGATTAATCCCTTTTCCAACCCTTCATGAAACGCTCGCCGATGGATGGTAATCCAAAACGCCCGCTTGCCCATCCCAGCCGCTAATTGACCAAGTTGATTGGCCGAACCGCTTCCAAAAATAATGCGCTGAGCGGTTTGGAAATCAAAGGATAAATTCTCGGCTACCACGCTTCCTCCTCAGGAAATAAATTGATGTACCGAACCCCCTGGCGAGGTTCTGCCATCATTTCCGCCACCGATTCCCGCCACTTTAAGTAATGTGCCGTCTTGCGGTGTTTTTCTTGATCGGCCTCACCTCGATAGACTTCAATCAGCGTAAAGCGATTGGGGTCTTCTTTGTTCTGCAAGAAATCAAAACGAGCGATACCCTCTTCATGAATGCTGTTTCTGGCATTTTCCAAAGTGGCTTCAATGAAAACCTCTCGAAATTCCGGCTTTACATGAATATGAACAAGCACAATGTGCATGGCAACCCTCCATAAAAATGGTAAGATAATTCTAAGCAAATTATACTCATGCCTGCATGGAGTCTGTCCTTTTCCGGTTCTAAACTTCCATTGGAATAATATGCCTTTGAATAATGATGAGATTTTCCCTCTCCATATGGATAATCACCTGTTGGTAGTCAACAAACCAGCCGGATTGCGAACCATCCCTGATGGTTATCAAAAGGATTTACCGGATTTGCATCATGTTTTGATGGAGCGTTATGGAAGATTATGGGTAGTTCACCGCCTGGATCGTCAAACCAGCGGCGCAGTACTTTTTGCCCGAGACGCCAATACTCACCGTCTTTTAAGCCTGCAATTTCAAAATCGCCAAATTAAGAAGGTTTATCATTTACTGGCAATCGGGTCTCCAGCAACTGCCCCCTTCGAAATCAATTACCCTTTACGAGTAGATGGAGATCGTTCTCACAGAACAGTGATTGATTTCCGCCACGGTAAACCGGCCATTACTCATATCCATTGGATTCAATCATTGATGAATGGCATTTTACTCATTGAAGCGCAGCCCCTCACCGGCTATACCCACCAGATTCGCGCCCATCTCTCTGCCGTCGGTTGCTGGCTGCTGCACGATAACCTTTACTTTCCCTGGAATCGTCCCCCTGACTCTTCGGATGCGCATCCATCCTTACCCGAAGAATATCAGCGCAAGTCTGTTGTTCTGCCAATCCGTCGCCTTGCCTTGCATTGCTGGAGGATGGAATTTCTCCATCCAATTTCTCTGCGTCCTTTTGCAATTACCGCACCCTATCCCGATGATTTCAATGAAACCGTCAACCTCTTAAAAGAAAAGAACGGGGATTAATCCCCGTCCTCTTCTTCGCCTTATCAGACCTAAATGGGTTTATCTACATCGGGAACTGGCCGCTTACTCTGGAAAATCGCCCAAACAAAGCCGGCAAACAGGATCAGCACCACGACAATTCCAACAAAGGAATTCAGCTGGAAGTTTACGATGATCGGTGCAGCCAGCAGAGAAACCAGATTGACCACTTTAATCATTGGGTTGAGGGCCGGGCCGGCAGTGTCTTTCAGGGGGTCGCCAACTGTATCACCAACCACCCCGGCTTTATGACGTTCTGATCCTTTGCCGGTATTCATCTCCAAATTACGTGGTTCATCTTCAATGGCCTTTTTGGCGTTATCCCATGCACCGCCGGAATTGGCCATAAACACGGCCAGCAGTTGACCACTTAAAATAACCCCAGCCAGATAACCACCCAAGGCTTCAACCTGCAATACCAGCCCAACCAGCAGCGGCATGGTGATTGAGATAACCGCCAGCGGAATCAATTCCTTTTGAGCCGACCGAGTTGAAATGGACACCACCCTGGCATAATCCGGTTTGACAGTCCCTTCCATGATCCCCGGTACGCGGAATTGTTTACGCACCTCTTCTACAATCTCGCTGGCAGCCCGTGACACGGCACGGATGGAAAGAGAACTGAATAGCCATGGCAAAGCCCCCCCCAACAGAAAACCAATGAATACGGTGGTATCAGAGATGCGGATGGCTTCCATCACACCGCTTTTTGCACGGTTCACATCGGTAATGTAAGAAGCAAACAGACTCACTGCCGCAATTACAGCCGAGGCAATTGCTATACCTTTGGTAATTGCTTTGGTAGTGTTACCAACCGCATCCAGATCGGCCATAATCTGCCGGGCTTTAAGTGTTTCGGGATCATCCAAATCATGCCAGGCCATTTCAGCAATACCGTTGGCATTATCGGAGATCGGGCCGTAGGAATCCATTGCCACATTATTGCCGGTATGGCTGAGCATCCCAATACCAATCATCGCAACAGCATAAAGCACAAAATTGGCTCCATCAGCCTGATAGATTAACTTAGCCAGTGTAAATGAAATGGCAATCACTACCAGCGCCCACACACTCGATTCCATTCCAACCGAAAGACCGGAAAGAATGGTTGTTGCTGGACCGGTACGGGTAGATTTAACGATTTCTTGCACTGGTGCTTTGCGGGTTGCGGTAAAGTAGGACGTAAGCGGATTGAATGCAACCGCCAACCCAACCCCAATCGTTGTTAACAAACCAAGACGCCAGTCTCCGGCATATAAAATCGCCAGCAAAAAGGAAAATATCACCGTATTGACGCTGGAAACTTCATAAGAGCGGAACATTGCCTCTTCAGCGTCGTGTGCCCGCAGGAATTTGATCGGGAATCGCTCCCAAATCGGAACGGTGAAAGTGCCGATAATTGAGCTGATCACGCCAATTGCCCGGATGACCAGTGGATACACAATATAGTGAATTTGTCCGGTTGCCTGATAGAGCACCAACCCCAAAATCAAAGCAGAGACAATTGTGACTTCATAACTCTCAAAAATATCTGCCGCCATACCGGCGCAGTCACCCACGTTATCTCCAACCAGATCGGCCACGACAGCAGCATTGCGGGGATCATCTTCAGGAATATCTTTTTCGACTTTACCCACCAGGTCCGCTCCGACATCTGCCGCTTTGGTGTAAATACCACCGCCAACCCGCATGAAGAGAGCCAGCAGGGTACCGCCAAAACCAAAGCCGAGTAAAGCGTCTGGTGCTGCCCGCCCAAAGATGATAAAGATCAAAGTGCCCCCCATCAACCCTAAACCATCGGTTAACATGCCGGTGATTGTGCCTGCATAATAGGCAATGGACAATGACTCATTGAAGGACCGTCGTGCAGCAGAGGCAGCCCGTACACTGGCCTGAATCGCCATACGCATTCCCAGTTGCCCAACGATGAGAGAAAAGGAAGCCCCCATAATGAACGCAATCGTTCTTCCAAAAGCCACAATTAGTGTGACATTGGTGGCTCCCAGATGGCCAAACTCTTCTTGGGCTTCAAGGCTTGGTTCAACAACCGCCACACTCAGGAACAAGGCAATGGTTAATAAAGCAATTGCAGGCAGAATGGTCTTCAGCTGTCTTTGAAGGTAACCATCCGCGCCTTGTCGAATGGCCTCCCAAACTTCTTGCATCTTTTCAGTGCCTTTATCCTTTTGTAAAACGTTGTTACGCAGCAACCAGGCATATAACAGGCTAAGCAGCGCAACAACCAGAACGCTGAGCACGGCTATCTGCTCGAATGGTGTCTGCAGACCGTGCCTGGAAAGACCTAAAATATCCATATTGCCTCCAGGTTAGTAAGGGGATTTGGGGTGATTAACCCATGAATGCGTCTGAATTCCATCGAGACGCACTAAATCATTGTATAACAACCAAAATAAATGTCAATCAAAATTAATCATCCGTTTTCAGGACAAACATTAGGTTTTTTTGAAAAATTTTGTATTTTCCTCGGGCTTTTTTGGATTAATGTTTCATTAGAATTTCAAAAACCTATTGAATTTCTTTTCAGTTTGTTATATAGTGTTATGCGGCTGTTTATTGCCACATTCATGGAAACCACCAACTGCGGCGGGCGGGGTAAATTTAACCGCTCGTTTGTTTGTCAGGGTGACAAAGAGTAAAGAATCCAGCAGTTTGATCTGCTGCCCACAGCACCAGGCAATACAAGGTATTGATTTTCCTTAAAAAAGAGTGTATTCTGAATAAATAGAATACACGAGCAGGCAAAATGCTGGATAAAAAGACAAAATTAGAACGAATACTGAGATACTTTTCTCAAAAAAGGAAGTTTGTGAAACGTATGGACAATCCGCTGATTAATGTTGTTGACGAAGAAGAAGACGAATATCCAGCCATTGCTCGCTTAATTGAGTTAGGCCGGCAAAAGTCCTACGTCACGATTGACGACATTCTTCACTTCTTCCCGGAAGCCGAGCAAGATGTCGAGCAACTGGAGGAGGCTTTTGCTGCCTTAATGAGCGCGGGCATTCCTTACATCGAAGATGAATCGCTAATCCCCGAACCTGCGGAAGATGAACTGGCATTGGATGAGGAGATCGAAGAACCGGAAGAAGCCGCGAGCGAAATCATCTTTGATGATCTTCAAAACATTGATACCGACGATACAATTGGTCTGTATCTGAAAGAGGTCAGCCGTGTCCCATTGCTGACCGCAGAAGAAGAAGTCGAACTGGCTCAGCGCATCGAACGAGGCCGACTGGCCCGTGAGGAACTGGCGCGGGGCAATGTCGGCAACCGCCGCCGCCACGAATTGCGCAAGTTAATCGAAGACGGCTGGGCAGCCCGCGAACATCTGATCACCGCCAATTCCCGCCTCGTCATCAGCGTCGCCAAAAAATACATGGGACGTGGTGTACCTTTTCTTGACCTGATTCAGGAAGGTAACATCGGCTTAATCCGCGCAACCAAAAAATTTGACTATCGCCGGGGTCACAAATTCAGCACTTATGCTACCTGGTGGATTCGTCAGGCGGTTACGCGTGCCATTGCCGATCAGGGACGCACCATTCGTGTGCCGGTTCACATGGGTGACCAAATCAACAAATTGTTGCGTATCCAACATCAACTCACTCAGCGTCTTGGCAGAGAACCCTCCGTGGACGAACTGGCCATCGCCCTGGATGTACCGCCAAAGAAAGTAGAAAACATGATTCAGGTGGCGCGCCGCCCCCTTTCTTTGGAAACCCCGACCGACGATGAGGAAGATTCTGTCCTGGGAGATTTCATTGAAGATGATGAAGCACCGCCGCCGGATGATACCGCCACCTACAACTTGTTACGCGAACATCTGGAGGAGGTGCTCAACACTCTCCCACCCCGCGAAGTGCGTATTCTGCAACTCCGCTATGGCTTACTGGATGGACAGGCTTACACCCTGGAAGAGGTTGGCAGAAAAATGGGTGTCACCCGTGAACGGGTCAGACAAATCGAAGCTCAGGCACTCAGCCGCTTGCGCCATCCCACCATTCGACGCAAGTTGCGCGATTATCTGGGCGAATAAAGAATTACCGGCAAGTACAACTGGAAACCGCTGCGGAAATGCCGAGCGGTTTCTTTTATTCCACCTCGTCTTTCAAATGACTTGCATAATCCTAAAACTTGGGGCATACTAACCATTGGGAGGTGGTTTATGGCTAAAATACCTTTACGAGCTTATAACCGTGAAATTGAGGCAATGATCGACCGCGGTGAATCAAACACTGCCATTGCTCATTGTCGTCACATTCTCAAATATTATCCTAAACACATAGACACCTACCGCCTTCTAGGAAAAGCCTATCTTGAGTCGCAGCGCTATGCCGAAGCAGCCGATGTGCTTCAACGAATTCTCTCTGCGGTGCCGGATGACTTCATTTCACAAATCGGGATGAGCATCATCCGCGAGGATGAAGGCAATCTGGATGCTGCGATCTGGCACATGGAAAAAGCCTTTGAAGCCCAACCCTCCAACACAGCCGTTCAGGACGAACTCCGCCGTTTGTACGGACGGCGAGATGGGGTTGAACCTCCCAAAATCCGATTGACCCGCGGCGCCTTGGTGCGCATGTATGCCCGCGGCGAATTGTACCAGCAGGCCATTGCCGAAATCCGTGCTGCGTTAGCGGAAGACCCGTTGCGGGTAGATCTGGAAGTCATTCTTGCGCGCATGTATTTTCTTTCCGGCCAAACCGTTGCAGCCATCGAGGTTTGCAGCCGTCTGATCTCCAAACTTCCCTATTGTTTTGAAGCCAATCGCATTCTGGCAGAAACACTTCTCCAAACCTCACGGGCGGAAGATGCAAAAATCTATCAGCAACGTGTATTTGCAATGGATCCTTATCTGGCGTACCTTCCTCCCAATGCGATCAGCAGCATTGAAGTACCCGACAATGCGGTTACTCTGGATCGATTAGAGATTGAAAACATCGAGGAAGAAACCACCTCGCCAGAGTGGGCTCTAACAGCCGGCGTAGAATTTAAAACCGAATCCGAAGAGCCATTACCGGATTGGTTTTCCGAAATCAAACCGGCTGAAGCAGCACAAGACTCGATTACCTCTTCCCCCCTTACCTCTGAAGCAACAACCTGGGTTGAAGAACAATCGCCTGAATCATCTGCTCCGATCATTACTGATCAGCCCGAAGAAGAAACCATCCCCGAGTGGATGCGAGAAGCCGGCTGGACACCCGCCGATAAGGTAGATGAAACCGTTGAAGCTGGTTTTAATCTGCCCGAAGAAGGTCTGGAGATGGGAGAGATTCCAGAATGGCTGCAAGAGATTGCCCCAGAAGAATCCCTTTCGGAGGAGCAGCCAGCGGATGAAGAAGAAAATGATTGGCTGGAGAAAATTCTTCCCTCTGAAGAAACAAAATTGAGCGAAGGAACTCCTTTAACACCCTTCACCGACGAAATCCAACTTTCCGAAGAACAATCTACTGCCGAGGAAATTGAACAAACCGCAATTGATGAATCGGCCATTTCTTTCTCAACCTCCACCACGGATAAAGAAGAAGTTGGAATTGCTGCAACCTTTGAAGATGAACCTGAGTGGCTCAAAGATTTAACCACCCTTGAAGAAGAACAACTTCCTGCTGAATCCGAACCTTTCCCGGCAGAAATTCCATCCTTCAGTGAAACCGAGTTGGAAACAGCAGCCGAAGAAAAGTTAACTTCGCCAATTGCTCCTGAGCCTGGCACATCACAAACTTTGCCAGACCTTGGAGATTTGGATGCCACCATGGCGTGGCTGGAGAGTTTAGCAGCCCGGCAGGGAGCCGATGAATCTACACTGCTGACTTCACCCGAGGAACGGCAGGATACCCCGCCCGAATGGATTCAATCGCTGGTTGAAGAAACACCTGCCGAAATCGCTCCGGAATTCGAAGAGAAGGGTATACCAACCCCCCAACCAGAAATTCCCCCCTCAGATATGCCTCAAAATGAAGAGGTAGAACAGAGCGGTCAAGCAGCAATCCCTGATTTCATGCAAATTGAACAGGCTGAAAGCCCGGAAACAGCGGAACTTCAGCAGCCTCAAACACCTGAAACGGAAGAACCATTACCCGATTGGCTCATGGAATCATTACAGGAAGGCGAGGCAACCGCCGAAACACCTGAAGAAACAGAAGAATTTACTCTTTCTACAAAAACTGGGGAGGAAGGCGCTGTCATGCCTCCTTTCCTAACCAGCCCTCCGAAGGAATTGGAGGATGAAGATTCAACTTTTGCATGGCTGGAAAGTCTGGCTGCCAAACAAGGTGCCGCTGAAGAAACCCTGTTGACAAAACCTGAAGACCGTCAGGAAGAGCTGCCAGAATGGGTGAAAGAAGAATTGCAATCCGAAGAAAATATTAACACGATTGCAGATAATGAGACGGTTGCGGAAGTGGAAATCACTCAGCCAGGTGTGGAATTTTTTGAGCAACAACCAGAAACCATTGAAGATACCCAACCCGTTTACCACAAAGCAGCTGCTCCTCCGGCAGTTGAAGAGGAAGTTGAATCTTTAGGTATCTCAGGGGAAGAAACGCCCTCTATCGAAGCAGAAACACCGACCTGGCTGAAAGGATTAGAGGAACAGGAACCTGAAACAGAACAGGAAGAGATGCCTTCAGATTGGGTACCGGAGTTTGAATTACCCACCGCTGAGGTACCCTCTCTCGAAATTGAGGAGCCCCAGCCACCGGCTGCAACCATTGAAGCCGGAAGCCATGCTGAACTTTTGACGATTGCCCAATCAGCGCTTCAATCTCACAATCTGGAAAAAGCGTTGCAGGCTTACAATCAATTGATAAAAGATGGGCAATATCTGGAAGAAACAATTCATGATTTGCGGGATGCACTTTACCGTTACCCCATTGACATCACTATCTGGCAAACTTTGGGCGATGCTTACTTACGCAGCAACCGCTTGCAGGAAGCGTTAGAAGCTTATACCAAAGCAGAAGAACTGCTGCGATAAGAATTTATCCCATTTTGGAGGACATTGTGGAACGCACTTTCGTACTTGCCAAACCCGATGCTGTACAGAGAGGTCTAATTGGAGAAATTATCAAGCGCCTTGAACAGCGTGGGTTAAAACTGGTCGCTGCCAAATTCTTACAGGTTTCCACCGAACTGGCTGAACAGCATTATGCCGTACACAAAGGTAAATCTTTTTACGAAGGTCTGATACGGTACATTTGCTCCGCACCGGTTATGGCAATGGTATGGGAAGGCCCGCAGGCGGTAGCCGCAGTACGTCAAACCATGGGAGCCACCCGCCCAACAGAAGCAGCCCCCGGCACCATCCGCCATGATTTTGGTCTGGAAGTCGGGCGCAACCTGACCCATGCTTCAGACAGTGTCGAAAACGCCATTGCAGAGATCAACTTATGGTTCAAACCAGAAGAAATTGTGCAATGGAATCAAAGCAATGGAGACTGGATCTTCGGCAATAACTGAGAGGGAAAAACGGCTTCGAGTAATGGTATAATTCAAATAATCAAGCGATGAGGCTCGCTGGGTTCTGACCAAACCGCCGGAAGGCTGATAGCCTCTGATGATAAACCGCTTATCATCAGAGGTTTTTATTTTGAGGATAAAATGAATACGATTGAAGAAACGCTTGACAATTTGAATTTGAATGAATCGCAAAAAAGGTACCTGACCTCCTCTTTTGTTACCATTGAGAAACTGCTTCGCCATATATTAAATTTATTGCAAAACGAACCACAACCTGGTATCTTTTATCAACCTGTCAACGACGTTCCAGAAGAGACTACTGTTTATATTCAAAAACAGGTGTTGGAACTTTTGAATCGCCTTCATATGTTAAAGGTGCAGTTTAACCTTCAGGCAGTGGAGGAAAAAAACAGTCGAATTTTGGCTTCAGAACTGAGTTTATGTTGGGCCAGTCTGCTGGATACTCGCCCTAAAATATTATCCGGTTATGGCCCATTGACCGAAAATACAGCAAGCAAATTAGAAATGGAGATTAATGCGCTTACCCTATTAACTACCGCGCTCATCCATTCTATCAACAAGCCGAACTCATCCGCCTGAAAATCAACTATAAAAATGCTAACCTTCTACTGTCCCAACTGCTGGCAAATCATTAATGAGAATGAAAAAACCTGCCCTCATTGCGGTTATGAACTGGAGTCATTTTCTCGCCAGGATTATAAAGATAAGTTGCTTGCTGCCCTACACCATACCATCCCAGAACGACGGATGATAGCGGCGCAAATTTTGGGTAATCTTAAAATTCAACAGGCTGTGCCGGAATTCAAAAAGATTCTTGAAGAGGAAAGAGAAAATTATTATTTACTGCGGGCAATCTTAATTGCACTGGCAAAAATTGATCATCCCGAACGAATAGAAATTATAAAAAAAGCGGCCCATCATCCATCTGGACTGGTGAGCTCTTTTGCAAAAATGATGCTTGAAAAAATAAATCACAATGATGGTATTGATGATTGGGATCATTTTACCGGCTAACAACCCGATCGGATTACCTGAAACCGGCCTGCAAAAATTGTCATTTTGCTTGACGCTTTGGGAACTCTATGATAATATTGGCGCGTTCGTGGGGGCGTGGTGTAGTGGTTAACATGCGGCCCTGTCAAGGCCGAGACCGCGGGTTCGAATCCCGTCGCTCCCGCCACGAATACTTTGAAAAGGCCGCCCAGCGGCTTTTTTTTATTACTCCTTCCTGATTCTTATGATCAGGAAGTTAAATTTCCGAAAGGAGAAATGACTTTATGGCCAGCAATTTATCATTGAAATATCAACCAGCACGCACTCGTGCCATGCAATTTATTCTCTTGTTCGGTTTAGTGAGTGCTTTGGGGGATATTACATACGAAACCGGCCGCGGAGTCAGCGGGGCGTATCTGGCTTTTTTAGGTGCCAGCGCAACGGCAATTGGTTTGGTTTCCGGTTTGGGAGAATTTTTAGGATACGCATTGCGGTTGGTTTCCGGCTATCTTGCCTCCCGTACACGGGCATATTGGGTTGCCACCTTTTTAGGCTATGGATTGTTGCTCAGCATTCCTTTACTGGCCTACACCAATCGTTGGGAAATTGCTGCGGTTTTTCTGATATTAGAACGGATTGGTAAAGCTGTCCGATCGCCGGCAAAGGACACTATGCTTTCTCATGCCAGTTATCAAGTGGGACGCGGGTGGGGTTTTGGAATTCATGAGGCACTCGATCAGGTTGGCGCTTTCATCGGTCCTTTGATTTTTGCGGTGGTATTCGCCCAACGCCAGAGCTATCGGGATGGATTCAGCATTCTGTGGATTCCCGCCTTACTCACATTACTGGCATTGTTGCTGGCCAGGTTACGTGTTCCCAATCCAGAAGAATTGGAAAAAAGTTCTTCCTCTGAGGTTACTACCAATTCGAATAAATCCGCCCCTTTGCCTCGCGTTTTCTGGTTTTATTCCGCATTCACCTTCCTGAGTGTGGCAGGTTTTGCAAATTTTCAAATTATCTCTTACCACTGGGTAACCCAAAAAATTGTTCCTGCCGCTCAAATTGCGGTATTTTATGCTGTTGCCATGGGTGTTGATGCCCTGGCAGCGTTGATCATTGGTAAAACCTACGATAAGATTGGGTTGACTTCGCTGATGATTGTGCCGTTGATCTCGCTGCCGCTGCCATTTCTCGCTTTTTCTAACCAGTATAGCATTGCTATCATCGCCGCTGTTTTATGGGGCATCATCATGGCTGTTCATGAAACAATCATGCGCGCTGCCATCGCCGATATTGTGCCGGGCGAAAAACGAGCCTTCGCCTATGGCATCTTCAATACCCTTTATGGTGCTGCCTGGTTTGTCAGCGGAGCTTTATTGGGACTTTTATATGACCAAAGCAGAACTGGTCTCTTTATTGCGGTTGTGATCCTTGAAATCCTTGCTCTGCTTACCTTCCCTTTCATTACAAAACAACGAAATCAGCCGATTCAATCGGCATAGTATGTAAAAACATTAAAACAGGAACGCTCTCGATTTTCCATATTCGAGAGCGTTCTTGGGTTTTAAGATAGGCTTATTTTAGAAGAAAACTTTTGCAACTTTGAGCGCTTTTTGCTTCCAGGGCACCCGGTGAGTAACCCCTGCTTCTCCCTCTTTGAAAGTGTCTTTATTTGCTAAATACCAGCGGTAATTCCGCAACAAAGCTTCCTTATTGGAATATTTTGGATTGAAACCCAATATTTTTTGAGCCTTATCAATCGAAACAAAAGAATCTTTTGAGGCGGTCTCATATATCCAGGGATACAAAGGGGATAGCTTCAAAACTTCCAATACCTTCAATGCCAGCACCACTGGCCCAGCCGGGAAGGGAATGATCCGTTTGCCATATCCGGCTTCATCCAGAACCGCCTGATAATCTTCTTTCATGGTTGTAAATTCGGCTGCACCGATGTTAAAAGTGTCGTTTACCCGTTCTTCTTCCAGAGTCATACAAGCATAAATTGCGTCACACAGGTCTTCAACGTCCAGCAACTGGTAACGGTTATTCCCCGAACCAATCATGGGAAAATTTTTACCCTCACTTGCCCATTCATAGAATATGGCAAACACTCCCAGGCGTTCCGGGCCGATGAAGGACTTGGGACGTAAAATCGGTACACACATCCCTTTTTGACGAAATTCCAGACAGATTTCCTCAGCCTGAATTTTTGCCTTGCCATAAGGTCCTACCCCCACTAAAGGATCGGTTTCATATAAAGGATGATGATCCGGCACCCCATAAACCGCGGTGCTGGATATGTGAATAAAGCGTTTTACCCCAAATTTCTGCGCTTGTTGCAATACAATCCGGGTACCTTCCACATCTGTTGAATAGATTTCTTCTGGGGTATAAAGCGGTAAGGCTGCTGCGGTATGGATGACAACATCCGCACCTTCCATGCTTTTACGCACATCCTCCGGACGGCGAATATCCCCTTGCAGGAATTTGATCTGATCTCTTTCGGGATAGGTAAAATCCACTAAATCAATTCCGGAAATATCCGTGTATCCCCTGTTCAAAAGATAACGCACCAGATTAATACTCAAAAACCCGCTGATTCCGGTGATGTAGATTTTCATCCATTGCTCCTTATTCGCATCCAAATATTATAGCCTGCATTTTACCAGAAATTCCCAACTCGCTCTTCCGCCGATAATGCAGAAATTTCACCATTTGAGTTACAAATGTAATTTTTTTGAGTTGACGAATCTCACTTGAAGAAATCAGATTGTGGGATAAAATAACATTCAAATTATCGAATATATTTTAATACTTTCTATAAGAGCTCGATTTTTCTGAATTGCGTTCCGATCTCACCACATCCTCGGTCAGTAATAAATCGGCTCAAATTTTTTTCAAGACTTCGTCTCGGAGGTTTGAATGGACACAGCATTCTGGATTGTAGGCGGACTGGCAGTTCTTTCTTTGATCAGTGGAATGCTTGGATTGGGTGTTGCATTTGCAGCCCTACCGTATTTTTCCTTTTTTATGAGCGACATTGTCCATCAGGTTCAACCATTAACACTCCTGTTAAATGGGTTGACCGCGCTCTTCTCTGCCTTTGGTTTTGCTCGCAGTGGTCTGATTGACTGGCGCAAAGCCATCATTTTAGGCGCAGTTACCACCGTATCTGCGCCATTGGGTTCTCTCCTTGCCCAGTATATTCAGCAAACCGCAATATTGATATTGTATTTTGCAGCCGTTATTTTCCTGGCTTTCAACCTGTTCCGGCCCATTCAAAAACGCACAGAAGGTGACCAGAACTTCAAACTGGCAGTGATACTTGCCATCCCGATTTCTGTACTTGCTGGCTTTCTTGGTGTAGGGCCTGGGTTTCTGCTTCTTCCAACTTTGATCCTTGTCGGATTTGAACCGAAGAAAGCCGCCGGAATCAATGCTTTTGCTGTCACACCGCCTTCTTTTTCAGCACTCATTCCTCATCTTAAAACCGCCATCTGGGACCCAACCCTCACGGTTGTTCTCCTGGTTGTTGGTGCAGGAATGTCGTTTGTTGGTGCGCGAATCACCAGCACATTTGTGCCGAATGCCCGCCTCAAACGGATGTTCGGGAGTCTGATTGTCGTGATGACTGCGTATAAATTATTTACTCTCTTTGTCCATTAAGTGAAGCAGTACGAATCCGGTTTAGGGAAAATCATCCGGCAAGGAAACGCTAAACCCATTTTCGCTTCCGCACGAATTTCAATATTAAAAGAGGCTGTTTTCTTGCAGAGAATCAGCCTCTTCAGGTATTCTTTCCAATGAACTTACTTTCCTCTCAAGACACAGGAGGAAATACCTGGCAATCATCCAAAAGCATCTTTCACTGGTTGGCTGTGTGTTGATTGGTGCGATAGGTAATCAATGCCGAGATCAACACAATAAACAAGTAAATACTGAGCAGGAGAGTGGCAATCGCTGCCCCATTCACATGGCTTTTCATCAAAATCCAGGAAATTAAAGCCCCGGCAGCCGGCACCGCAACGCACGTTACGGTCAGAACCTTCTTCTGCACTCGTCTCAGCAACCAGCATGCGACACAACCCAATGCCCACAAAGCCACAATCACATAGAACATGGCGCTCTCCCTTCGGTACTGATCTCAAAGACTAACCTGATTTGAGAATTATTGTCAAGTTTATTTGATGAAAAGTACCATATATATTATACAAAAATTACGAATGCCTGAATAGTACCCAATTTCTCAAAGTGGGTATCGGGTTTTGCCTGAAATGAGATAAAAAAACAGGGTGCTTCAGAAAAACTTGAAGCACCCCGCTCTACCCGAAGATCTAAACTACACTGGTTTCGCGTATATCAATGACCCGTTCAACAATTGGAGTTACCGCTTTTTTCAGGTCCTCCAGAGTTACCCCCTTCACCTTGATGGTCACAGTCTGTGTTTCAGCCCGTTCACCAAGCATTGTGCCCAAACCAACGATATTTCCACCCAATTTATAAATCACTCCAGATAGTTCGTGAAGTTTTCCGGGTTGATCCAACAGTTCCACCGTCAAACGAACACCCGCCTTTCGCGCCCCCAGCATCTCCAGCAAAATATTAAACAAATCCGTTTCGGTAATAATCCCTACCAGACTCTCGCCGCGCACAACCGGAAGACCGCCAATCTTATGATCCGCCATGATCCGCGCTGCCTCTTCGATGGGACAATCCTCCTGCGTTGTGATCACATTCTTTGTCATCACTCGCTCAACAGTAATCTTGCTGAGAAGGTAATTGATTTCCCAAACACTCAAAGTGGTAGCTTCCGAAGGGGAAGCGTTCATAAGGTCACTATTGGTAACAATCCCAATCAATTTTCCACGCCTATCTACCACCGGATAGCGCCGCACTTTATCTTTGCGCATGCGCGCCAGTGCATCCTGAACCGGCACATCCGGTTCAATAGTCAATACAGGGGTTGACATTCGCTCGCCGACTAACATTGGGCATCATCTCCTTCGTGATTAGAATTCTATAATCCTATTCTATCAAATGCTGAGACAAGATGAGAGTTTTACAGGTAAATCATTTCTTCGGGATGATCTTCTACGCTACAGCCCCCGTAATACATCACAGTTCTGCACCGCAGTATTTACAAAAGCGGGCATCTCGGTCGTGCCCATAATGGTCACAGTTCGGGCAAACCCGGTTCAATCTCAAGCGGCGAGATTTTTCCTTCCCCAATTCAATCGTCACAATTCCCGAAGGCACCGCTATCAAACCATAACCGAGGATCATCAAAAACGCTGCCAGTGTTTGTCCCGGCGGTGTTAAGGGGGTAATATCTCCATAACCTACGGTAGTCACCGTTACAATGGCCCAGTAAACACTTCGGGGGATGCTGGTATACCCTGCCTCAGGCCCTTCAATCAGATACATCAACGATCCAACAATCAGCACAATCGTCAATACCGTTGTGAGGAATACCAAAATCCTCCGCCAGCTGGATTGAAATGCGTTTCGCAGCACCTCTAATTCTTCTACGTATTCCATCAATTTCAAAATTCTAAAGATACGAATCACTCGTAAAATCCGAATTACGATCAGAAAACGACTTTCTGGGAACATCAGGCTGGCATAAGTAGGTAAGATAGCCATTAAATCAATCAAACCGTAAAAACTACGTGCGTAATAGGCAGGGTTTGGCGAACTGTAAAGCCGCAATAAGTACTCAATCGTGAATAAAATGGTAAACATCCATTCCAGTACAAACAGGTAACGGCCATAGCGCAAAGAGATATCCACCATACTATCAGCCATAACAGCTGCCACGCTGGCCAGAATCAGGACGATTAGAAGAACATCAAACGCCCGCCCTTCCCAGGTATCATGCTCAAAAATAATCTGGTACAGTTTTTTCTGAATGGTATTTCTGGTGGTCATTTTCTCTGCCCTGATTCAAAAGTTCATAATATTGGCTTATAATACCACTTCGTTCATTTCAGGATAAGTCCGTTTCAAAAAGCCAATGGTTCTTGCTCCTCGCAGAAAAATTTTAACCTTTTTTTCTATTATCCTCTTCGTTGGGATCCTTTTTCAGTTAACTTCCGCCTGCAATCAAGCGGTATCCCTTGAAAATTCCCAACAAATTGATTTGTCCTCCCAATTTAATTGCCTGCCTTCACCGCAAGATTCCCAAACAGCCAGGGTTTTGTCTGTGATTGATGGTGATACGATTAAAATTCAACAGGATGATAAAAAAATCAGCGTTCGATATATTGGTATCAATGCCCCCGAATTAGATTCGGAGGAAAGCGAAATCGCCGAGGAAGCCTTGAAATTGAATCAGCAAATGGTTGAAAACCAAACCGTAACACTATACCGCGACACTTCAGAAACCGACCGTTTTGGAAGATTGCTGCGCTATGTGTTCGTTGGAGATATCTTCATCAACTACGAAATGGTGCGTTTGGGTTATGCCCGTCAAAGAGATTATCCCCCGGATAGTGCCTGTAAGCAGCTTTTTATCCAAGCGCAAGAAGAAGCAATCTCCCTGCGCCGCGGAATCTGGAAATCTAAGTAGGTTTCGTCCGATATGACCGAAATTCTCAAAATCAACCCTCAAAAACCAGAATTGTCCCTGATTCAAGAAGCTGCCGAAGTGATCAGGAGCGGGGGACTGGTGGCATTCCCAACCGAAACGGTTTACGGACTGGGCGGAAACGCCCTGGACGCTCAAGCCGTTCAGCGGATTTTCCTGGCCAAGGGACGACCCGCCAACGATCCATTGATTGTTCACATCCTGAATAAATCCTGGCTTGACAGGGTAACTACCACACTCCCTCCAAACACTGAACTGCTCGTCCATCATTTTTGGCCTGGTCCCCTGACCTTAATTTTTCCGCGAAACCCCGCCATTCCTCCCAATGTTACCGCTGGGGGTAATAGTGTTGCTGTGAGAGCGCCTTCTCACCCAATTGCACAGGCATTACTGGCAGTCGCCGAATTACCAATCGCAGCACCTTCCGCAAATCGCTTTGGACATACCAGCCCAACTCAAGCTTCTCATGTTTTTGCCGATCTGGCTGGCAGAATTGATCTGATTCTGGATGGCGGTGAATGCCCCATCGGTTTAGAATCCACGGTGCTGGACTTGACAAAAGACCCTCCCGTAATCCTCAGGCCGGGAGGTATCCCTCGCGAAGAAATCGAACAGTTAATTGGTAAAGTCAATCTGGCAGCCAAAAATAAAAGCGGCGAACCAGAAGGTTACCTGATCTCTCCAGGTATGCTGGATCGTCACTATTCACCGCATTCAACCCTGATTCTCATCGAAAATGTCAGCGGCAATCGAGAAAATGCCATAAAAAAAATCATCGAGTATCTTGGTCAGGTTCAAAAAGAGGATCAAAAGAGAATTGGTATCCTTACTGTTGATGAAGAAGCCTTTTTTTTCAACGCTTACCCCCAAATAGAAATAATCTCACTGGGTTCACGGGAGAATCTGGATCAAATTGGAAGAAATTTATTTGCTGGAATGCGCACCCTTGAACAAGCGGGAGTAGACATCATCCTGACCACCGATTTTGGAGAAAAAGGTCTGGGACTTGCCATTCGTGACCGCCTGCGGCGGGCTGCCAGCCAAATCATTCCTGCCTGATTACCCTCTCCTTAAAACAAAACAAGTCCGGTTGTCCAGGCCAGCCTTGTTTTGCTGAAGGAGGAAAAATTTTCTCTGGAGGATTTTTTCAAACAATATCTTACCCATTCCATGCATTTTCGACCTCAGTCAAAATAACAAAAATATGCCTGCCCGAAAGAATAGTTTTTAAAAAACAGCAGCCAGCAAAAAGCAATTGCTGGCTGCACTTCCGGAATCAATCCGGGTCAGGGACGATCAATTTCAAACCGTGGTGAAGTCCAGGTTTCCCAATGGGCAGGGTTGCTTGGATCTCCCAGGGCTTTTAGGACATAAATTTTCACATAGTAAACCCCATCCGGCACTTCAAACACGCTGGAGCCAGCATAGGTAAATCCATCAAATGGGAAGGCGAAGAAACCAGTAGCAGAGCTGTTCCGCGGCAGGTACGACTCGTCATAAGCGTTGTACCACAAGCGGTCCGGCCCCTTTTCCAGGTCCTGATAAACTTCCATCTTGAACCTGCGGTTTTGATGATCAAAATGGACAAGGAAATAAGGGATATCATCTCCTTCCATCGAGAACCACCACCCCAGGTCTCCCAACTTATAAAAGCTTCCCTTGTATAATACCGACAACCAGGGGAAGTTAAACTGGGTAGGTGCCAAAACCTGGATGGACTGGTAATCACCGATGAATCCGGCATATGGGACTCGGTAAACCTTCCCGTCTTCAGAAGTCAACACGATGTATCCGCCGTATTGACCTTTAAGAGGAGCTGCGGGAGGAGTAATGGTGACGTTCACCCGCACCTTGCTCTTGGGAGCAACTTTTACCTCATTGGCATTGAAAGTTACCGAGGCAAAACTCGCGTTGAAGGCAGGGTTAAACGTGCTCTCGTGTGTGCCCAACGCGGGTTGATGAGAAAGGCTAAAAGCAACAGTGCTGTTTCCTTCATTAGCCACTGTGATGGTCCGGGTGACCGCACCCCCTTCACTTTCACCTAAAGCCAATTTAGAAGGTTCAACTTTGACGGTAGAAAGGATCGCCTGTGGAATATCGAGCATTCCAGCCCCTTGCCGATGGACATTATCCAAAAACCCCAAAGCCGGATTGCCCCACCAGACAGCCGGATCAGCCGTATTCTGGAAGATCGTCCTGACCACACCCGGCGGAAGATTCGGCCGTGCTTGCAGAAGCAACGCTGCCGCTCCGGCCACATGCGGAGAAGACATGGAAGTACCACTCAAGGTTGCGTAACCACCCTGTTCAAGCGGGAAGGTCGAATAAATCAATCCTCCTGGTGCACCGATATCTGGTTTCAAATTCAGATCCGGAGAAAGTCCGTAGGAACTGAACGAGGAAATCAGACCACCAGTTGGGTTGGGGAAACTATCCGATTGAGCGGTCCAGGTCAGATTGACTTCGCCACTCGCCAAACGCGAATCAATCAATGCGCCTTCGGTATTCGAAATGGTCACTACTGGTATGGTAATTTCCGGTGTTCCCTGCACAGTAGCGCTGAATCGCCCGGCCACGTTGTTGTATAGTACCACCGCAACCGCACCAGCATTCATCGCGTTCAATGATTTTGTATGAAAAGTACAACCGCCCCGCCGAATCAGTGCCACTTTACCCGACAGGCTATTCGCCGGCAATGTGCTGCAGGCATCAGCTGTCGAGGTTACTGTTCCGGTGCGAGCTATCGGGTAGGTTCCTGAGGTGGGCGGTTCAGGCGCTGAAGAAGCCACCCCATAACCAACCGGTGTATCATCCGGGCTAACCAGGAAGATCTTCAAAAAGATGTCGGTGTTATCGAAAGATGCTACCCCGATCACCTGGTTACCCAAACCGGGAGCACCCGCAGAATAAACCCCGCTGGCACCGCTGTTACCAATGGATGCCACGACAACCATTCCGTTCTTTACCAGCCTGTCGGCTGCCTGGGCAGTTGGATACTGCGGCCATTGAAAAGCAGACCCAATGCTCATATTGAGAACTTGCATGCCGTCATCTAAGGCGCGTTCCATTGCCATCAGCATGATGTCGGAGGTGGTTGAACCTTCGCAGCCAAACACCCGATAGGCACCAAACATCACGTCCGGTGCAACCCCTTTAATGGCGCCATTGGCACCGATGATGCCAGCCACATGGGTACCATGTCCATTGCAGTCATCCGGGATGGGATCCGGCTGAGGTACTGGATTGTAACTGCTGCTCGTTGGATCGGCATTGAAAGCGTCCCCTACAAAGTCATAACCGGTGAAAATACGGCAGCCCGGGCCAAAACAACCACCCAGATCCGGATGATCAATGTCCACACCGGTATCCATAACGGCCACTTTAATACCTTTGCCCGTGAAACCCAGTTCGCTTTGGGCAATATCCGCTCCCGTCATTGCCAGGGCGCTGACCAGTTCAGGGCTGGGGTTTTCAACCGGTTCTGGTAAGGTATAAGTTTCAACCGGGTACACAGCCTTTACACCGGGAATTCTGAACAATTTGGGCAGCTCGGACGGACTGATCTCAATCGAGATCCCATTCCACAACTTATCATACGCAAACCGCTCAGTGAATTCCAAACCAGCCCTTTCTGCTCTTACCCGAAAGGTTTGTTTCTCGGCACGTACAGTGGTTAACCGCCCGCCATCCGCTGTTGGTGAACCGTTGAATTCCACAAACCAAAGGCGGGGGGTTTCATCAACCATTTGACCGGTGTCATTTGAATAAACGGGATAAAGTGGTTCAATTGGACCACCATCATCTGCCGCAGCAGGTGAAATCATCATTGCAATTAAAACCAGTATCAAAAGACTTGAAAAGAAATATTTTTTGAACATAATCCTCCTCCAGCGAATTTCAAAGTGGAATGAATTGATTGGGTTTACGATTTAGTTCATGGGTTCCTGTTCACCTCCCTGTCTCCTTTCGTAAAAAAAGACTGCGAAAGGAAGTGTTGGTTACCTTCAGCAGTCTGGCAATCTGATTCTCCTCAGACCCATAACTTTGCGACCTCACCTCGCGGTGAGTTTGCCTTTTCAGGTATTTAATTTATCCGATATTGACATCCTTTATTTATTTTACAACATATACCAACAACTTCAAGTATTAATATTGAATGAAATTGTCAACTTTTTTATCAAGAAGAAACTCTGATACTTTTAATGGTTTGGGGTATCAGGCAAAAAACTCTTCGTGGGAAATCTCGATTACCTTTTTTTGCAGCCTCGCTTCTTCGGCCGCGAAGGCCAAAAGATGACTGAATAGCGCTTCGCGGGCTGCTCGTTGGATATTTTCCGGATACCCGCCTTCCCGCACTGCATTTACAAATTCAGCCATCAACTGGATGTCACCGCCGCCATGTCCCTCACCCACTGGTGGGCTGGTATCTATAAATTTTTTCTTTCGGCTGCGATGCTCTTCAACCGTGATCCAGCCTCCGCCATTACCTAAAACACCCATCAATCTGCCCCTGGTACCCTCAATTCTGGTCGAGCGGTGTTCAATGTGGGAATGCCCGTGCATGGTCAAAGTCACGGTAGTCCCCTGCTCAAATTGCATACTCACCACCTGATGATCAACCACATCATTATCACAGTGGTACACGCACCGGCCGTATGGGCCGCTCTGAATGGCTTGAAACACTTTTTCTGGGGTCGGGTCTTGGGTCAACACGGTTAACGGCCAGCCTTTGTATTCGGTCACCTGTTTAAGCGAAGGGAAGAATCGAGCGAGGAAACGAATCAACACCGGTCTTCTCATATACTCCGCAATGATTGCTTTATTCACCGGGTTGGTGCATGTCTGGCTATACGAATGCCAGAATGGCAGCATTTCAACATAAACATGAATTGCGGAATACGGACACTCTTTTTCAATTGGACACCCTTCTACACACCGCTCCGGTGTTTTGACAGGTGCTTTATCCGCTCGAAAGTGAGTCAATTCACCGCTGCTGCTCAATCGAATCGGCCATTGACCCAAAATCCACGGCAGGATATCCAGATCATGGCAGCACTTCGCCAGGATCATTGGACTGGACTGCTCGCTGTTCCGCCAGTTCCCGCGCACATACGAATGTGCCATATGCCAGAAAGAAACATTTTCGCGGTGATCAACATCTATGATTTCCCCCAAAATTCCGGATTGCACAATTTCACGCATTTTTCGCGCGTGGCGTGTATAGCGTAAAACATGACAGATGTGCAATTGCCGTTCATTTTTTTCACTTTCTTCAACCAGTTGCCTGCATTCTTCTGGACGGGTTGCCATCGGTTTTTCCAGTAAAACGTGGTAACCTTTCTTCAATGCGGCAATTGCCGGCCGGGTGTGCAGCCAATCTTGAGTGGCGATGATAGCCGCTTCACCCAGTTGCGGATGTTCCATTAATTCTTCCCAGCTCTCAAAGCAATATTCCCGCGGGATCGCATGAGTAAGCGCAAATCTGCTTCGGCGTTGCTCGTCTGGTTCTGCAACCGCGACAAATTGTAGCTGGTCAGGATATTTCAAAGCATACGGCGCATAAGCTTCTGACCCGCGCTGTCCTGCCCCAATCAACACTGCTCGCACTGGTTTCATGGACGTTTCTCCCTCATGAAACTTTTGAAATGTGGCATACTTGATAGCAACAAAATTCTACCAATTCCAAATTGTATGATCCTAACGATTCTAGAACGAAAATAGAAACCATACATAGTAAAAGGAGTAACTATTATGACCGAACAGTTTGAAACCCCTGTTGCTGAAACAGAAGATTTATACCATCGTCCGCAGCGTATGATTCGCGTGGCAACCTGGGCTAATATTCTTTCCTGGATTATTTTGGTGGTCGTTGGTCTATTTCTGGTGTTTTTTGTCAGCGCAATCGTAATTACCATAACCCAATCCTCCAACAATCTTTTCATTGAACTGGTGCCAACCATCAGCCAGGCATTATTGATCTTGCTGCCGGGATTATTTTTATTTATCTGCCTGCAGGCTATTGCAGAAGGAATTTATCTTCTGATGGATATTGAGGAAAATACCCGCAAAAAATGAAATCCTCCATGAGTAGATTAATTTTTCTTTCTCTTCTGAGTATCTTAATCTACTGGATTAAGGGTGATGTCTATGCTCAAAACGATGCCGAAAACAACACTTTATTTTTGCCATTAATCAGTAAAGGCATCGGTCAACCCACCTTAAAGTTTGCATACGGAGGATGTTATAACAGCTGGTGTGAAACAGGATGGTATTCCTCTCCTGCGGTAATCAACATTGATGACGATCCGCAGGCTGAAATAATTGCCTCCGCTTATTCTTTATGGGCATTGGATGGTGCCAGTGGTCAATTGCAATGGCGTATAGATCCCCGGCATGGCCGAACATGGCCAGGTATTGTCATTGCAGACCTTCAAAACGATGGCATCAAGGAAATAATTATTGGCCAGGGGGATGGATGGCTTAGTTCATTCTCTTTACAGGGTAGTTTACAATGGGAAAAAAGAATCACAACCTCTGAATTACGTGGACTAAGTGTAGTTGATGTTGACGGTAATGGCTCCGCTCTTGAAATCCTTGTAACTGCCGCTATTGGAAGTAAAACCAGCGTTTGGTTATTATCTTCCAATGGTGAGGTGACAAACGGTTGGCCTCAAGTTGTCAATTCCGATACTACAGGATATGCGTATGGCGTTTTTAATGATAATGCTGCCGTTGCCAATCTGGTTGGTGATGCTAAATTGGAAATTATCCTGCCAACAGATGTTCACTATATTCAGGGCTTTTTCCCTAATGGTTCTCCCCTTCCAGCAAACACTGCCGAATATCCCAATCGAAATGTGTGGGGAAAAGTTGGAGTCTGGGAAGATTTAGCGGTTGAGAAAAGAGGTTGGGGTCAATGTAAAAGTGGCTATTCGCGGTCAGAAAATTATCGCCCAAATTTTGCTCACTCTCCAGCAGCCATAGCAGATTTGGATAACAATGGCACAAAAGAAATTGTGGTCGTTGGCAATGTTTATGACTGCTCCCAAAACCCATACCTTTCTCGTTATTACGGGCCATTCATTTTTCAT
The DNA here is from genome assembly GCF_053501535.1 of Bellilinea sp. Classification (NCBI taxonomy): domain Bacteria; kingdom Bacillati; phylum Chloroflexota; class Anaerolineae; order Anaerolineales; family Anaerolineaceae; genus Bellilinea; species Bellilinea sp. The sequence continues at coordinate 91,728 of NZ_JBRCOK010000025.1, forward strand.
CCTGACAGAACCCGTTTTCACAATGGGCAATATGACTGGCAATCTACCCCCGTTGACACGGGTGCGCCTCTCTCAGAAAATTACAACGTGATCGAAAGCGCAATGCCTAATCCAGTTTTGGCAGATTTAAATGGAGACAATCTTAAAGAAATCCTCTTTGCGTCATACAATGGAAAAATCCATGCTTTTTGGCTGGATAAAAATGAAAAAGGCAACTGGCCTTATTCAGTCAATTATCCATCCGAAGGAATCCTGCGCTTCGCTTCTGAACCAGTTGTTGCCGATCTGGATAACAATGGCTATGCTGAGGTAATTTTCACCTCCTGGACATCAAAAAACTCAAATAAAAGCGGAAAATTACATATCCTCTCGTATTCAGGAAGCCCGATATATGAGATTGAGCTACCTCCTCCAAAAAATGGGAACTGGAATGGAGGGCTACCCGCACCAACCCTGGCAAATATTGACAACGATCCCGATATTGAAATTGTCATCAATACCGCTCACTCCGGAATAGTGGTGTATGACCTGCCCGGCAGTGCTAATGCTCGAATTTTATGGGCAACCGGCCGGGGAAATTACCAGCGAACGGGTGTTCCTCCTATTGAGTAAAAACCCATTTCAAGTGACGGAGAGTAAATCCTTCAACCCTAGATCCTCTAATTTCTCCTGAAGTGGGAATCCGCTCGTCCTATCCCAGCCGCTGAAGCGGTAATATTCCGCCAGCATCGTTTCCATATCGGGGAGATTACCTTCCTGTCCGCCATCTGTAAGAGGCTGGAGGATCAGCTTCGGTAATTTTTCATTTACGGTTTTCCATCCCAATTTCAAATTATAGAGCCGCTTCATATTCCATGCCCGCTCGCCGGCTTTGAGCATGGTCTGCAAATCCCAGTTCCAATCCATTGCTGCGTTCAAGAGATTAAGAATCTCGGTTGGAGAAACCACCGCAAAAAAACAGGTGGTTAGGCTGTTGCACACCGTCCGCCAGTGCTGATGACGGGCAACCTGTTCGCCTTTTCCCATCGGACTGAATCGATCGGTGAACTCAACTCCGATCTCCTCTATGGTTCCTCCCAACCCCACATTGAAGTAATCGCTCTGGTTATGACACGCCCCTCTGGGCGAGGTAACATAAACCAGTGCCTGTCCGGAAAACGCGCGCGGATCGTGCATGGCAACATCCAGCCCGTTCACCTGAACGGCCAAATCTTCGTCACCATACGCGGCTGCCAATGCTTTACTTCCCCTGGCAAGCAGATTTCCAAAACCCTCTCTGGCAGCCATCTGCCGTAACAGGGAAAAACAGGGTTCGGGATCACCCCATCGAAGAGGTAAGCCCCCACTATCCTTGAGAGTAAGCTTGCCTTGTTCGAACAGCAAATACGCCAGAGCAATTGTATTCCCAGCCGTTATGGTATCCATTCCCAACCGGTCGCAAAGATCCCCCAGCGCAGTGATCGCGGCCAGATCATCCACCATCAATTGTGAACCGAAAGAGCAAATCGTTTCATACTCTGGTCCTTTGGCAACTCCATGGGTGGGGTAGTTTCCATCGGTAATCTCGACCTCACGCCCACAAGAGATAACACAACCCTGACAGGCCGTAGTACCTTTCAGGATTGTTTCAGCCATTGTCGCCCCGCTGATCTTTTCGGCGCCTTCAAATTTCGCCGCGGTCCAGTACTTTTGGGGCATATCCCCCAGGTATTGCAAATACTCCGCTCCGCCAGAGGTACCGGTAGCCCGAAGCACGGCGGTCATATTCTGTTCCAGCAGTTTTTTGTTGACCGCCACCCTTAATTTGCGATATTCCTCATCCCGCCCCATTACCAGGCGCTGCGTACCCCGCACGGCTACTGCCTTCAATTTCTTGGAACCCATTAATGCCCCCATGCCGGTGCGTGCTGCAAGCCGACCGTGATCGGAAAGAATGCCGGCAAAGGGGACTAAATTTTCTCCGGCCAAACCAATGCAGGCCACTTTGGCTTGGGGTACTCCAACCTCTCGACGGATGATTTCCTGAGTTTCATAGGTATCCGCTTTTCCCCACAGATGTTGAGCAGAACGAATTTCTATCGCGTCGTTGTAAATCCAGATATACACCGGTTCTTCCGCAGCACCTTCAATCCATAAAACATCAATTCCGGCAAACCGCAATTCCGGTCCGACAAATCCACCAATATTCGATTCACCCCACCAGCCAGTTTGTGGCGAGCGTCCGCACACCGTAAAACGCCCGGTGGTTGGTCCAGCCGTACCCGTGAGAGGGCCGGTAGCAAATAATAATGGACTTGCCGGGTCGAGCGGATGACGATTGGCATCCAATCCATCCCATAATAACCTGGCTGCCAGACCCGACGCGCCGATAAACCCTTCAATGTGTTCCTGGGGTATTTGATCACGGCTGATTTGATGATTGCTAAGGTTGATTCTGACCAATTTTCCAAACATGACTGTCCCTTCTAAAAATCAATCATCTTGCCTTCGTAGGCATAAAGAAATAATCGGCGCAAATCCTCTTCATCTGGTATGCGCGTTGACATGATCGTCTGGGTGTCGTTCATCGCATTTTCAATCAACTGATCTAATTCAGATTCCAGTGCGGAACGCTCAATCCCCGCTTCGGCGATGCAAACCGGCTGTTCGAGGGCTTCTTCCAGCTCACGTATTTTTGCTGCAAGAGCTGCTCCTGCCTGTTTTTCATTTTTCTCCGACAATCCCAAAAACCCCGCCAATTCTGCATAGCGAGTCCCCCCTTCAGGTGAGTTGGCACAATATTCAATCGTGTAGGGAAGGAACAATGCCACTGCTCTGCCGTGCGGAATCTGAAATAGCGCTCCAAAGGCATGTCCCAAACCGTGTGCCAGCGCTGCCATTGAGTTGCCAAAACCCAACCCGGCAATTGTGGCAGCGTAATGCATTTTTTCTTTTGCCAGCAAATCTCCCTGATAGGCTCTGGGTAAGTTTTCGAAGACCAGTCTGGCAGCCAGCAGACAAAGCCCATCTGTAAACTCGTTATGGTAAGTAGAAGTGAAACCCTCGATGGCATGGGTAAGTGCGTCCAGCCCCGTGTCACTTGTAATGCGGGGCGGTAATCCCTTAATCATGATCGGATCAATAATAGCAATATCCGGAACAACCTCGCGGCTTCCCAACCCCAGTTTCCTCTTTGCCTGATGATCGGAAAGAACCACCGCCCACGTCACTTCTGAACCGGTGCCGGAGGTCGTCGGAATCGCGACCATGTGAGCTTTTTGCCTTAAACCATAGCTCTCTAAAGGATTGATGGCATCCGGCTGGACATCCGGTCTGGCGTAGAGCACCCACATCCCTTTGGCAGCGTCAATAACCGAGCCCCCACCTACGGCGACAATCCAGTCGGGTTCAAATGCCATCATCCTTTGCGCGCCGAATTTGACCGTCTCGAGATCCGGCTCAGGCAAGACCTGATCAAAAATCTCCGCTTGCATGCCGGTCAACTTCAATTGCTCAACTACGGAATCAACCACACCCAACCGAATCAGGGTGGCGTCGGTGACGATCATGGCTTTTTTGCCATGCAGCGAAGCAAGGTGGGAGAGTGCATCCTCACCAAAGACGATTAAGGGGGAAGAGAAGTACCACATATTTACAAACCTTTTTGGGAATAGGGGGAATGCCCTTAATGATACTTTTTTTCCTAAAACTTTACCAGAAATTTTTATAAGGAAGTTATAAAACAAAATTTATTGACTATTTAGATATATTTATTCATAATAAATAGAGCGGTGGAATTTTAAAATTAATCAACCAAAAGGAGTATGGTAAATGAAAAATATCTGGAAATCGGTATTGGGCGTTTTCATGACTGCGCTGATCGCAGTCACTTTGTTGCAATTCTCGAACCACTCGGCCACAGCGAGTGGTGGCGATACTTCTGAGGGTGTTGTTTTGGTAAAAAAGACCGCGTCAACCACCTTTGACCGGCAATGGCAATGGAATATCACAAAAACCGGTGATCAATCAACACTGACATTGGCTGCCGGCCAGCTCTTTCCGGTTAACTATACCGTGACCGTTCAGGCCGTGGCAGTGGACAGTAATTGGAAAGTCAGTGGTCAGATTGCCTTTCAAAACCAATCATCCCTACCTGCCACCATTGAAGCCGTTACGGATGTGATCAGCGGCGGCATTGTTGCAAATGTAAATTGTGACACATCCTTTCCATTCACTTTGCCAGCCGGTTTTACCAAAGTATGCTCTTATCAAGCAAATCTGCCGGATGGTAGCAGCCGCACCAACACCGCCACAGTGGTGACCAGCGGCGATGTCCCCGGCAGTTCAATAACCATCCCATTTTCATTCGGCAGTCCCACTGTTGAATTGGACGAGTGCATTACCGTTGAGGATGACCAGTTTGGCTCTTTGGGCACCGTTTGCGCTAATGAAGCTCCGAAAACCTTCACCTATACCCTGAATGTGGGCGGTCAAGAAGTGTGCGGTTTATACCAGTTTGCCAATATTGCTTCGTTCATTACCAATGACACTGGCACAAAAGGCAGCGCAAAATTTGTCGTCAATTATGATGTTCCTTGCGCTGGCGCCTGCACCCTTACCCCCGGCTACTGGAAAACCCATTCCAAATACGGCCCGGCCCCCTACGATTCAGCCTGGGCTTTGCTCGGAGAGGACAATCTTTTCTTCCTGAGCGGTCAAACCAATTATCAGGTCTTCTGGACTTCACCCTCCGGTGGTAATGCTTACTACATTCTCGCGCATGCTTATCTTGCTGCGAAATTGAATATTCTCAATGGCGCTTCCACCACTTCCAGTGTGGATGCAGCTTTGAGCTTTGCTGAATCCTTCTTCAACACCTATACCCCAGCTGCTACTCTTAGCAGGTCTGTGCGGAGTGCGGCTATCGAGCAGGCTGAAGTGCTCGATAACTATAACAATGGCTTAATTGGCCCGGGTCATTGCAGTAAGTAAAAATCCCGCTCTTACCAGACAAAACGAGGTTCCTGCACACAAAGGAACCTCGTTTTAGTTTTTTTACACAGGAAACTTCGTTGGAATCCGGGTACAGGATTCAACCAGCTCCTTAGCGGCGCGTACATTTTTCATCACCATGGCCATGTTGCCGGTAAGTTTCAGCTGGCCGGTCATCATCGCCTGCATTGGATCTAATTGTTTGGTCATGACCTTTTTCCAAACCGTCACTGGCCCTTTCAATTGAAATGCCGGTTTCATTCCATCCACTTTTCCAACCTGAAACGCATCCCGGCACTCTCCATGCCATAAGTCCATGTAAAGAACGACCGTTTCGGTGAGGGTTCCGCCCGGCTCAATGATAAAATAAAAATCTCCCTCCCAGTTTTTAGCCGCTTCTTTGTAAGATTGGCTGCGATTGAGGTCCTGCATCATCGCCTTAATCCACTCGTCAGATGGAAAGGGATACATCTATTCACCTCCAAGAGAAATAATTTACTCTAAAAATTATAATGAATTTTTTACTTCTCTTCCAAAAAATAGGGAGTAAAGGACCAATGACCACTTACCAAACCCTCCATTGGGAAACAAACACAAATACCCTCATCCTGTTAGATCAACGTACTTTGCCCCACGAGATACGTTATGTGACCTGCAAAGATGAACATCAAACTGCCGAAGCAATTCGTAATATGACCATCCGCGGCGCACCGGCAATCGGCGCGGCTGCCGCGTTTGGTCTGGCGTTAGCCGCTTATCGTTGCGCTGCAACCAACCCAAACGAATTTCGTCAAAGGATGGAACAGGCTGCTCAACTCCTAGCCCAATCCAGACCCACTGCTGTCAATCTGCAGTGGGCATTGAAGCGGGTTTTAAAGGTACTCTCCACAACCGCCGAAAACGTGGAAGAATTACGCCATTTGATTCTTCAAGAAGCCATACGCATTTCGGAGGAAGATGTAGAAATCAATAAGAAAATCGGCCTGAACGCCTTGCAAATCCTGCCGCAAGAAATTAACTTCATCCATCATTGCAACACCGGCGCTCTGGCTACCGTTGATTATGGTACGGCGCTGGGGATTATTCGCACCGCCCATGAACATGGGCGCAAGGTGTTTGTCTTTGTGGATGAAACCCGTCCCCGTCTTCAGGGGGCCAGGTTAACCGCATGGGAACTTCAACAGTTGGGCATTCCTTTCAAAGTTATTGTGGACGGCGCAAGCGGATTTGTGATGAAGCGGTTTCGGATTGATGCAGTCGTGGTGGGTTGTGACCGCGTTGCCGCCAATGGAGATACCGCCAATAAAGTGGGCACATACAATCTGGCACTGGCTGCCAGGGCTCATAAGATACCCTTTTATGTTGCCTGCCCGACCTCCACCATTGACCTGAACATTTCTCACGGCGACCTGATTCCCATTGAAGAGCGCACCGCTGAGGAAATTACCCATATTGAAGGAATTCCCATTTGCCCGCCGGAGACATCGGTATTCAATCCGGCCTTTGATGTGACACCAGCGGAGTACATCACCGCAATCATTACCGAAAACGGCATTTGTTACCCGCCTTTCATCCAATCATTGAGCAATGTGGTTCAGGCCAGCGGCTATCCATTCCGGTGATTGGTGCCGTATATTTCAGTCAATAGCGCTCTGAGGTGCATCTCCAAAACCGAATAGGAGTAATGTTTTCGCGCAACCCGGTAATTGATTCTTGCCATTTCCTCAACAAACTCGGGTTCAAGCAAAGCGCGTCGCGCCATCTGAATGGATTGTTCGGTAATAAAACCATCAAATTCAATCACCCGAAAACCCTTGGGTTTTATATCAATTTCGTAAATCGAATATCGGTTGACCACAATCGGACGGCCAAAATAAACCGCTTCAAGGAAGGCATTTCCGAAGCCTTCAATTTCTGACGGATAGGTCACCAGATCAGCATGAGGATAGACATCAAAGAGCGTGTAAATTTTCCTACCATCCGACGTAGTCCCGCGTTTTTCCTGAATGATGTCCGAAACGAACAGAGTCTTCACTCCCATCCGGCGGGCATAATCTCTGACCCTGTGTTCGTATTCTTTGCCTTCATCACCCGCAGCATGAGAAATCACCAGGCAGGCAGGAAGTTCCAAACGAGAGACCAGCTCAATGGCATGTTCAATGCCCTTGCGCTGGACAACCCGGGTTGGTTGTAATATTAATTTTTCGCGCTCCTCAAGCCCTAAATCCTGCCTTAAAGTTCGGGTATATTCATCCATAGGTGGTGGGGGAGTCTCAAAATCCATCACATTCGGCACAACACGGCTGGAAACGCCTGTTCTTAAGCTCAACTGTTGGCCAGCGACGGAGTTAATCATCACATGTTTCACACTGGGGAATGCCGGCGGAAATGCCATCGTCAGGTAATCCCACACACAATTGACCAGAAAACGCTTGCGCTCCCAGTACATATCATGGTGATGAGCAATGACTGGAAAACCCGTTTCGGCAATGAATTCTGAAATGGCCATGCCCAGCGGGATATTCACAGGAATTGACAAAGCATTTTCTGCAACCAGTAAATCAATCTCAAATTGCTTAACAAAACTCTGCAGATGTTCTTTGAAGTAAACTTTGTACTCTTGAATTTGCTGAGTTAATTGAGGGCTGCGTATGGTTTGATTGAAGGCTTCTTCATGAATCGCTTCCATCTCTGGATGATGAAAAAACATGTTGGGCACCACATAACTGACTTCTGCCGGACGGTCGCACAAACCAGCAAAATAAAAACAGGTATGTCCCATTCGCATAAAAACGGCAGCCCATTTTTCGGCTTCCAGACTTACGCCGTCAGTTCCCGCAAATCGTGTTGAAACAAAACCAATTCTTAAAGAAGAATTTTTCGAGTTCATTGTCATAGCGGTTCGTCTCCTCTCAATTTGGTAATTCGACATATCCATCTGTGTTGATAGGGTAAAAGCCGAACTTCTTGTTCCGCAACCTTTTGATCCGGCGAGAGTAAATCCTCCCAGCGACCGCTGGAGTCGGGTAAACGAACGGTAACTTCCTGGTCTGTGAAGTTATGTACACAAAACACATCTCGTTCCGATTGTGGATCGTATCGCATCAGCGCAAAAATCCGTTCATCCTCGACGATGACTTGTTGCAATGCCGAAGGATCAAAAGCGCGGTACTTTCGGCGAACAGCCAGCATTTTCCTTAATTCATTCCAGATTTTTGATCGCCGGTGTTTCGGATTTTTGATCTCGGATAACACTTCATCTGCCGACAATTTCTGGCGATTGATGGTGCGGTTGGCCCCAGTGAGAGATACTCCCTCCTTCCACCCGCGAGAACCAATCATGGAATGCACATAAATGGCCGGCAGACCTCTCAATGTAAGCAACACGGAGTGAGCTGTCAGGAAACGGACAATCATCAAATCTTCATTATCCAATGCATCAGGGCTGCTCATCGCATCCAGATAATTCACATTCAATTCATAGGGGGAGCGACTTCCATCCGGATTGGCTTTATAACTGACCAATCCGCCCAGTTGCTGGACAGTTGCAACCAATTGATCAATCTCCAAGTCAGATAAAATTCCCCGCACGGGATTGACCCCAACGCCATCATGTGAGGCAAGAAAGTTAAAGAAAGCTGTCCCATCTGCAGGAGTTTGCAGATCACTTGCCCAACGGCTCAGGTAGCGTGTATTTTGAGAATGCACCGTGTGGAGGATCAGCGGAGGTAACGCAAAGTTATACACCAGATGGGCTTCATTCGTTCCATCGCCGAAATAGGAGATGTTCTCCTGATGAGGAACATTGGTTTCGGTTATGATTTTCACATAGGGGGCAATTTCACCCAAAAGCAATCGCCAAAATTGAACCACGGCATGAGTCTGGGGTAAATGTATACAGGTGGTTCCAATTTCTTTCCACAGGTAAGCAATGGCATCCAGCCGGATAAATTGAGCACCAAGGCGGACATAGTCCAGCATCGTCTCGGTCATTTTCTGCAAGACTTTTGGGTTGGCATAATTTAAATCCACCTGATCGGCGCTAAATGTCGTCCAGATATGAATTTTTCCCTCTTTCGATTGAAATTCAGTTAACAGGGGCAAAGCCCGGGGACGAACCACCCATTGCAATCGCTCATCATCAGGATTGGCAGTGATGTAAAAATCTTTATAGTCAGGATCACCCGCCAGAAAACGTTGAAACCACTCATGGCTGACCGAAGTGTGATTCACCACCGCATCAAACATCAACCGAAAGTCTTTGGAAAGAGCCTGAATATCCTGCCAATCCCCAAAATCCGGGTGTACCGATAAATAATCGGCAACCGAAAAACCGTCGTCGGAGGTATACGGAAAAAACGGGAGTAAGTGAAGGGAGGAAATATGCGAATTAAACAAACGCAGCGCAACATCCCGTAAAGTTTGAAGTGGTCTTTCGCCATTTCGGCGAAACTGATCCGCGTAGGTAATCAAGACCACATCGGATTGGTCCAGCGGCAAAGGGAATGAGCGCCTCTCCAAAAATCGGTAGGTCTTTTCGGCTTTTTCGAGGATTTGTTCAAAACAAGTCCAATCGGCATTCCGCTCATAAATAAATTCATAAAGAGATTTCAATCTTTGGCGGGCTTCCTCGGTCAGTACGTTCATCGTTGTTCCCTGCCATTCAAATCCGGCGGCCAGAAGATAATTTGCGGGTCGGCATTGTCCGGAATCAGTTCAAACGCCTTTTCAAGAGGATAACCTTTCACAGCAGCAAGCACGGTTGCTATGGCTAACCCGTGAGATACGATTAAGACCCGTTCTCCTGCGAATTGATGAACAATCTCATCTACGCACTCTTTGACTCTTTCGGCAACTTCCTGCAGACTTTCTCCGCCGGGTGGACGGCTTTGAAGAGGGTTTTCTTTACGCTGCGTAAAATAATCAGCATAACGCTGACGAATTACAGAAAACAACTGCCCTTCCCACTCCCCCTGATGGATCTCCCTCAAGCGTGGATCAATCTTTACTTCTTTATCCCCCGCCAAAATTCTGGCAGTTGAACTGGCTCGCTGGAGATCACTGGAAAAAATTGCGGCAAAATTTACATCTCTCAATCGTTCTGCTAAATCGCGGGCTTGTTTAACTCCAATTTCGTTCAGTGGCATATCTGCTTGCCCCTGATAGCGTCCCTCAACATTCCAGTCGGTTTGACCGTGTCGTACCAACCATAATTCCGTTCTCGTTTTTGGCATTAAACCTTTAAACCTTTCCTCTCTCTTATAAATTTATTCATTCGGGTAAAATTTGGCTCGATATTCAGGTAATGTGATCATTGGAGGGCGCTCCTGTTCGATTATTTCTTTGACTTCCAGATAATAATTGCCGCTTTCGTACTGCACTATTTTCATGGAACGATTGATGTCCTCAAACAAGGGTTGTTTGAAACGTCCTTCCAGCTTTTTTAACACCGCCTGAATGATGACAAACGACATTTTACTGAGCGCAGTCAAACTTTGATTATGATGGATACGCTCCAGCAAATCCACCTGAGCAATTGCCGACAACCCATATTTTTCAAACACATCAATCAATAAACCCGTCTCCACCCCATAACCGGTGAAAAAGGTCAGGTTTTCCAGTACTTTGCGTCTGCCCCCATACTCACCGGAAAGCGGTTGAATTACCCCCGAGAGTTCGGGGTAAAACAAGTTAATCAGTGGTCTGGCAGTCAGCTCGGTGACTCTTCCGCCACCGGTGGATTGAACCCGCCTGCCGGTTTTAAGAGGCCTTTGATAAAATCCCTTTACAAAGTGGATGTTCCTGTTCAAAAGCAAAGGTCCAACCACTCCATATACAAACCGCGGGTGAATATTGACGATATCCGAATCGATCCAGATAATGATGTCACCCTTGGTTACATACAGGCTCTTCCACAGAGCTTCCCCCTTACCCTCTCTGGCTCCGTACTGAGGCAATGTCTGTTGATGAATATAAACCGGTATTCCGAAGGACTCGGCAATTTCTCGGGTTCTGTCAGTGGAATTTGAATCCATTAATACAATTTCATCCAGTAAGCGATGTTTCTCGATAAGTGTTTTTTGAATTGTGCCGATTACATTTCCAACCGTTTCTTCTTCATTCAAAGCAGGCAAAGCAAGACTAATGGCTAAACCCTGTTCTTCCTTCAGGCGAACGAGATTGTCAATATTGTCGAATTCACTGGCGTGAAAGGTGTTTTCAGCAAACCATTTATCCACCAGAATGGAAATGGCTTTTGAACCGATGGTTTCTTTCTTCCAATCCTCCTCTCGGCGGGGTATTTCCTGTTGGGTTTTGACCACCACAACTTCCTGTTCTGTCTCTTCTAACAATTGATCAGCCACTTTTCCAAGGCTGGCTTGCCGTTCTGCACTGGCCTCGGCAATTCCCAAAATGGTAACATCTGATTTTCGAGAAAGTTCAAGGATTTCCGCCAACGGATTGCTGGAAGCCTTGCGTTGATAGTTCACCTCAGGCAGACTGGGTAAAATTCTGGAAATACCTAACAGCGGCGCTTCGACAACCTCGGCACTGGTTTCAGGAAGGAAGAGATGAATGGCGTTTAACTCCGAACGCCGCATTGCCAGAGCCAATCTTAATGATAACTGCGCATGCGGACCTCCACGTAGTGGAATACCAATTTTCGGATGGCGTTTTGAAAAATTACCGCGAATGATCGCAACATTAGCGTTGATTCGTTTGATTCCTTCTATGAAATTGGGCTGATTTTTGGGTAAAGACGACCAATCCAAAATCACCAAATCGGTTCGATGATCTTGCAGATAGGAATTGATGCCATCCCATGGATCGTATGCCACGCTGACGGCAATTTGAGCGTCAAGATGGCGGGAGCGGATGAAATCGTAAAGAGATTTCCGCAATTTTCTGGCGCTTGCATTTCCTGCCGAAAGCGAAGAGGAAGAATCAACTTCGACCACACCCAAAAAAGTCAGGGAGGTTTCTTCAAGCAAATTGCAGAAATTAATCAAATTTTTTTGGACAGTTTCGTTGAAAACTGGCACAACCAGACGCCTGAAAGGTCGAAAAATCCGTTGAGAGTACATCACCACACCTCACCCTGTTTGAAGAACATCCCTGATTAAAGGGGCAATTTTATTCTTGTATATAGCCTCCCACGTGAATTCTCTTTTCACTCTGGCTCTGAAAGAATAAATCGGGTCATGGGTCAATTTTTCAATCATCTTTTCAGCCACAATTTCAGGGGAATCCTTTAATGAAAACAGTGTTGCAGAACCATCAGCCAATGCCCGCAGCGGTGGGATATCACTGCAAAAAATTATTAAGCGGCCCAAACCAGCTTCCAATATGGGAATGCCAAAACCTTCTTCTTTACTGGTCAATAAAAGCACATCCGCCATTCTATAAAAAGAGCCTATCCAATCCTCCGAAATGCCGTTCGGAAAATATTCGGCAAGAAAAATTACCTGATTTTCCAGATCAAGCTTTCTTCTGAGTTCCACCAATTCTTTCAAATATTGTTCATTGGTGGGATTATGCGCGCCAATCGGACCGGTCACCACCAGTTTTAATGCCGAAAGCCTGTGTTTGAGATGAGCGGTAATATGTAACGCCATCTCAAGGTTTTTTCTACGGGTAACGCGGATAGGCATCAATATCAATGGATCAGCAGACAAAAAATGATGCTGGGTTGCCAACCGGTATAGTTCATCGGTTAAACCGATCAAACTTTTTTGATTGATTCCGGCTGGAATTACCCGAACTTTGCCATCATCAATGCCTGTCAATTGCACCATTTCCTTCTTCCGGGCTTCCGAAACAACAACGTGCGTTACACCCTCCCACGCGATTTTACCCAAAATCCATGGATAGGATGGATATAACTCCGCCGAATACTGGTTCGCTGTCCATGCAAAATCATGGTGCCATAAAATGACGGAAAGCTTCTCCTGTCTTGAAGAAACCAGCCGTTTAAGTGCAGCCGTCAAAGCCAGATTTTTATGCTGAGAGGCTACATTATGGGCAATCAATAACCTGGTATCGGTAAGTGCATCTTTCAGCCAGTTGAAAATTTGGTCAACGGTTTGGTCGAAATCCTCCCTGACTTCACCTCGGTCAAGGCTTTTCTTCAATTCAAGGATTTGTGGATTCCGGGAATCTAACAGGGGATAATTTATTACCTCAATGCGCGGATGCCACTGGCTTCCCCTGCCGCAGATAATTTCAACATCATACCCAAAGTTATTTAAACATTCGGCCTGACTGGCCATCACATTCTCTACTCCCCCTACCACCGGCGGAGCAGAGTAATGTAAAAAAGCAACCTTCATTCCTTTCTCCTATCATTTTTTACTTCTTCGTCAAAATATTCCTCAAAGGATTGTAACACATCCAATTTTGGTTTTTTCCGCAAATTATTAGACAAATCAAAGGATTTCTACGGAAGGTTAATGTACAATCAATTGTGGATATTTTTGATAAAAGAGGCGAAAAATGAACTTCGAATGGACACAGGAACAGGAAGACCTGTATCATCAGGCAATAGAATTTGCTCAGAAAAAAATGAATCACAACCTGATTGAGGAAGACCGCAATCAGCACTTCTCCAAAGAAAAGTGGCAAGCCTGCGCAGACCTTGGATTGTTGGGAATGATCATCCCCGAAAAATACGGTGGGTTAGGGTTGGATGCTCTCACCGTCACGCGCGTTCTGGAAGGTTTTGGTTATGGGAGTAAAGACACCAGCATCTTCCTCTCGATTGGTGCTCACATCTGGGCGGTTGAAATGCCTTTACTTCTCTTTGGCAATGAAGAAATCAAGCAAAAATACCTGCCAAAACTGATCTCCGGTGAATGGGTTGGTGCACATGCCATTTCTGAGCCGGCCGCCGGGTCGGATGCCATGTCTATGTCCACAACGGCAGTAAAAGACGGAGACAATTTCATCCTTAACGGAAGTAAAACCTTCGTCACCAATGCACCGGTAGCGGATTTCTTTATCACTTTTGCTACTATCAATAAAAAATACGGTTTCGCCGGCATTACCTGTTTCGCAGTCGAAGGTTCCACCCCGGGGGTCTCGGTAGAATCACACATGGAGAAGATGGGATCAAGGACTTCACCGATGGCAGATGTCATTTTTCGCGATGCCCGCATCCCCGCCTCCAACGTTATTGGAAGCCCAAGCAGCGGTTCCAGGGTATTCTCAAGAATCATGTTTTGGGAACGCGCGCTCATCCTTGCGCCTTTTTTGGGGGCAATGCAGCGTCAAATTGAAGAATGTGTGCGTTATGCTAACGAAAGAGTACAGTTTGGAAAACCCATCTCTGCTTATCAAGCCATTTCAGGAAAAATTGTGGACATGCAGGTGCGTCTTGAATCGGCACGCCTGCTGATTTACAAAGCCGCATGGGAACTAGAACATGGAGATCCAACCATGCCGGCATCCATTGCCAAACTGGTTACCAGCGAAGCCGCCATTCAAACTTTCCTGGACGCCATTCAAGTATTTGGCGGTTATGGCTACACGACAGATTTTGAAATCGAGCGTTACTTAAGGGATGCAATTGGCACCAAGATTTATTCCGGCACCTCCGAAATGCAAAAAATGATCATCGCTACCACCCTTGGCCTGAAAACACAGGGGTAAAATTCATTCAACCGATCACTGCTGTAAAGATTCAAAACAACTGGCGAGGAGCAATGTCAAAAATTGAACTTCTCTACTTTCATGACTGCCCCAATTGGGAGAATGCGCTCGAACTCTTCGAACGGGTTTTGAAGGATTTGAACATCAACGAGGAAATTCATCTCTACAAAGTTGAGTCTGACGAAGAAGCGACCAAGCGAAAATTTACCGGTTCACCCTCGTTTTATATTGATGGACAAGACTTGTTCCCAAGCGAGCAGGAAAACTATTTTCTGGGCTGCCGGGTTTACCCAACCTCTAAAGGTTTCCGCGGAATGCCAGAGTACGAAGTGCTCCGCACGGCTGTACAAAAAGCACTCAAATTATGAAGAGGTTACCACCTCTCTAATCACCTTGAGAGCTTTGTCCACCAACTCCATGCTTGCCTGACTGCCCATGTGACCGAGCCGGAAGATTTTACCCGCCAGAGGACCATAGGAACCGCCTGTAGCCAGCCCTTTTTCGCGAAACCGGCGATCCAGTTCAGACCAGCTAAATTTTTCCGGCACATAAACCGCTGTCACGGTCGGTGAAGGTTGCGCATCTCTTGCCGGGAACAATTTTAATCCCATCGACTCTAATTCACTGCGGCAGTGGCTGGCAACCGTTTCATGCCGCTGGAAAACTACATCCAAACCCTCATCGAAGATCATTTTTACAGCCTGATGAATCGCTGCAACGCCATGCCAGTTCGGAGTGTATGGAAAGTAAAACTTCTCCTGGGCATCATAAAAAGGCAAAAGAGCATCATAACCGACATATCCAACTTGTTTGATAACGTCCCAGGCGCCAGGGCTAACGGCAACAAATGCGGCTAGCGGCGGAGCAGAAAGCACTTTTTGCGAACCGCCCAAACACAGGTCAATCGCCCATTCATCTGTCTTAACCGGTGTACCGCCCAAACTGGCAACTGCATCCACATAAAATAACGGGACTTCGTATTTTTGTTTTAATAAACCCACCATTTCCAGCGGATTCAGGGTTCCTGAAGGCGTTTCGCAGTGCACGGCGGTGATCATCTTCGGCCGAAAGGCTTGAATCGCCTTCTCAACCTCATCCCAATCTTTCAGAGTTTGGTCATATTCGACCCCATAAATTTTGACTTCTGCGCCGATGGAAGCGGCCATTTCGGCTATGCCGTAACCGAACACACCACTGGCCAATGCCAGAACCCGATCACCCGGCCTGATCGCGCTTTTTAAAGCCCCCCACAATGCCATCATCCCTTCACCGGTATGAATGACAACCCGGTTATTTGTTTCATACAGACGCTTCAACATTTCTTCGGTTTGATTGTATAAATCCAGAAATTCCATCTCCAGGTCTGGTGATGGGTAATCTTTGCTCATCGCCTCCAGGATGATTTGTGGAACGGTGGTTGGTCCGGGCACCATAGGAATGGCATATTCTTTCATTTCGTAAAACCTTTCTTGCACAAAAATTCTTAAGTTGTAAACGATACACTTTACCCTTATTGCATCCACTTCACTCTGACCGAATTTTCACTTTTATTATCTCACAAACCAAAACGAACCAAATCCATCTGTAGTGTTTTGTTGGGGTATAATCAACCCGATTAACCTGCTCAGGAGTTGACCCTTGAAAACCTCTGTTGTTGATCGTTTTATCCGCTATGCAAAAATTTTCACCGAATCCGATCCGGCTTCGGACACTTTTCCCAGCACCAGCCGGCAATTAGACCTGGCAAGACTGCTGGTTGAAGAACTGAAACAAATTGGCCTGGTGGACATTTCGCTGGATGAAAACGGTTATGTGATGGCAACCTTGCCCGCTAATGTAGAGAATGCGCCTACCATCGGTTTTATCGCCCATCTGGATACCAACCCGGATATGACCGGTGAAAACGTCAACCCGCAAATCGTTTCCTATAAAGGTGGCGATATTCTACTCAATACCGAGAAAAATATTGTTCTCTCTCCGCAGGACTTCCCCATCCTGAATAAATATGTGGGCCAAACCCTGATTACAACGGATGGCAATACCCTGCTCGGTGCAGATGATAAAGCTGGAATCGCGGAAATAATGGCAGCCGTCGAATATCTCGCTCAGCACCCGGAAATACCCCATGCAGCCATTCGGGTCGGCTTTACCCCGGATGAAGAAATTGGGCGGGGAGCTGACCGATTTGATGTTAAAAAGTTCAACGCTGATTTTGCCTACACCATGGATGGCGGTGAAATTGGTGAATTGCAGTATGAAAACTTTAACGCCGCCAATGCAAAAATTTTCATTCAGGGGCGCAACGTACACCCCGGCACTGCCAAAAACCAGATGATTAACGCTCTACAAATCGCCATCAATCTTCATCAGATGTTACCGCCTCACCTCCGCCCCGAACATACCGATCACTATGAAGGATTTTTCCACCTGACTAATATTTATGGTAATGTGGACGCTGCTGAGATGCGCTACATCATCCGCGAACATGACCGCCAGAAATTTGAAGAAATGAAGGCAATTCTTATTCGCGCCATCCAGTATCAAAATGAATACTATGGGTCAGAACGAATCAAAGTGGATCTGCGTGACAGCTATTACAACATGAAAGAAAAAATCCTGCCGGTCATGCACATCATTGACCTGGCGAAACAGGCCATGCTGGATGTGGGGGTTAGCCCCATTATTCGGCCGGTGCGTGGTGGCACAGACGGAGCAAGGTTGTCTTACATGGGATTACCCTGCCCCAATATCTTCAATGGCGGGCACAATTACCATGGACGGTATGAATTTATCCCCGTTGAATCGATGGAAAAGGCCGTTCAGGTCATTGTGCGCATTGCAGAACTTGCTGTCCAATCCTGATCAGGAATCGACCTTTAACCAAACAAACTGGTAGGGTTCCAGCATTAAATCATTGATTGTTGAATACGGTTGACCGCTGACCAGATCAACAAAGTGATATCCCAACCCATGCAGACGGATTTCATTTCCGTCAATGATTTGCGGCTGCTCACTGAAATTGCAAATTGCCAGTACTCGCTCGTTTTGAAGTTGACGCACATACGAGAAAAGGTGTTTGGATCGAAGGGTAAGGATTTCCGTTTGGGCGCCACCAAACGCCATAATTTCCTTTCTCAATTGAATTAATCTTCTCAACCGGCTGTATAGTTTACCCTCCATTGTAGTTTCATCATGACGCCGCTTGTATTTCTCCCAATCTGCGAAAGGGCGGTGTACCCAGCGAGAATCCCTTACTTTTGCCGGATCCTCACGGTAGCGGTAATCATTCAAAGTTGCAATTTCATCCCCCAAATAAATTAAGGGGATTCCTCCAATGGAAAGGATGACGCTGTGAATCAGCAAAATCCTCCGCAGCGCCAGTTCCACTTCGCGTTCGGTTTCCTGGTAAATTGCCTTTTCCAAACCTGCTAACGAAGCGCAGGTACCCGAAATCCTGGCATCGCCCGTGCGCGGATTTTCCTGAAATGGCAATCCCCTTGCAAAACTGCCCGGGAACTTACCCGTATAAAACTCGTTCAAAAAACGACGATGATCAAACCCATTTATCCCCAATTGAGCTGCATCTTCGTCTGAAAAAGTCCATCCGATATCATCGTGACAACGCACATAATTGACCCATGCACATCGTGGGTGAATTTTAAAACGCTCCTGCATCGAAAAGGTGAGCAAATCGGTCTGGCGGGTTGCCAGTGTATTCCACAATAAAGCCATTAACAGCGGATTATAGGAAATTTGACATTCTTTTGGGTGAATATAGCGCACCACCTCATCCGGGTGAACTATTGCTTCCGACTTAAAAATCAACGCCGGGGCAGATATTCGCGCAATTGAATTGAAGGCTTGAATGAGCATGTGGGCTTCTGGCAGGTTTTCACAATTGGTGCCCATTTGCTTCCAAAGGAACGCAACCGCATCCAGACGCAATACTTCCACACCGGCATTGGCGAGAAAAAGCATTTCCTCTGCCATACGATTGAAGACCACCGGATTCGAATAATTCAAATCCCATTGATTGGAGTGGAATGTTGTCCACACCCACTTGCCAATCTCAGGGAAATAAGTAAAAGCACCGGGGTGTTCTTCCGGGAAAATTTCACGTAACGTACGTTCATACGCATCTGGCATTAAGCGATCGTCAAACATGTAATAAAAGGATTGATAATCCGGGTCTCCCGCCCGTGCTTTGAGCGCCCATTCATGTTCATTTGAGGTGTGATTGAACACAAAATCCAACACCAGACTGATTCCTTGCCCACGTAACAAACGGGCCAGATTGGATAACTCCTGCATGCTTCCCAGGGCAGGGTTCACCTCCCGGTAACTGGAAATGGCATAACCGCCGTCATTTTCCCCTTCCGGGCAGCGGAATAGCGGCATCAGGTGCAAATAGGTCAATCCCAACTCTTTGAAATAAGGGATTTTTTCCTGAACTCCCTTCAAATTACCGGCAAACAAATCTACATAACAGACACCCCCCAACATTTGATTGGATTGGAACCAGTCCGGATTGTTTTCTCGCTCTGCATCCAATGTTTTTAATTCAACGCTTCGTTGAGCCCAGTAACTAGCGAGCACACCCAGTAATTCTTCGATGTGATAAAAGAAATCGTAATGTTCACCGTAAAGATGATGAAGAATTCGAAAAAGATCTTCAAAATGCCGGTTTAGACGAGCTTCAAAAACTTGCCATTCTTCCGGATGTTTGGAGATGTAATCGGCAAACCGCGTCTCAAGACGCGGTTCTAGCCGATCCAGGGTCCTTTTCGACTCTCTGGAAAGATCCATAAACCTGATTCCTTTCTGCTTTATCCTTTGACAGAACCTGCCATCAAACCGCGCACGAAGTAACGTTGTAAGGCAAAGAATACCGTCAAGGGTAAAATCATGCTGACAAATGCGCCCGAAGTGAGCAAATGCCAGTCCTGTCCTTTTTCACCCACCATCGCCGCCAGCGCACTGGTAACAACCCGGTTTTGATCGCCCAGGAACACCAGCGCAACCAGATAATCATTCCACACCCATAAAAACTGGAAAATGGCAAAAGACGCCAGTGCCGGAATGGATAGCGGTAAAATCAGCCGGGTGAAAATGGTAAAGTGCGAAGCCCCATCAATGAAAGCTGACTCTAAAATATCGCGCGGTAGAGAGCCAATGTAATTAAACAACAGGTAGACTGCCAGTGGCAATCCAAAACCGGTATGAGCCAGCCACATGGCAAGGTATGTACCGTTCAAATTCAATTGGGTGTAATCCCTCAGGATCGGCACGAGCGCAATTTGCAGCGGAACCACCAGTAAGGCTACCACCAGCGTAAACAACAATTTTCTACCCGGAAAATTGAGCCAAGCAAAGCCATACGCCGCAAAAGCTGCAATCAAGATTGGAATGATGGTGGAAGGAACCGCCACGGCTATGGAGTTAAGGAAAGCACCTCCAAGGTTGTTTCCCTTGCGGGTAATTTCATTTCCCGAAGCATCACGAAAACGAATTTCTTTTCCACTCAAAGTATCCCGATAATTATCCAGGGTTAACCGCGCTGAAAACCCAACCCACTTCCTTTCTTCCACAATCACCAGCCGCGACCTTTTATTACCGATCCAGGTGATTTTGCGACCATCCGGTGTTACAACTCCTTGACGCAACGTGGCAAAATCGGCAGTTATTCCGGCTACTTCAAACGGTTGATCCACATCAATGGTCTCAGGTACACGGACTTCTTCGACCTTTACCCAGCCACGATGCGGAAACACTGTCCACCAGCCGCTGCTGTAAATATCTTCACTGTTCCGGAAAGAGGTGATGAATACTCCAATGGTTGGAATTAACCAGATCAGGCAGATCAAGATCAGCACGCCATTGACGAAAAGGCTGCCCAACCGTTTTTGACCCTTTTGACTGGCTTGTTTTGTAGCCATTAGAAAGCCCTCCTTTCGCGGAACTGGCGGAGATTGTAGATCATTACCGGAATGACCGCTATCAATAGCACAATCGCAATCGCTGATGCCCTTCCGGAGTGATTATAGGTAAATTGCTGAAGATAAAATTCGTTGGCAATGACATTTGTTCCGTAATTCCCCCCTGTCATGACCCGTACAATATCAAATAGTTTCAAACTAAATATGACAATGGTTGTAGTGACTGTCAAAAGCGTGCTTTGAATGGTCGGCACCATGATTTGAAAGAATACCTGAAATTCGTTGGCACCATCCACCCTCGCCGCTTCTAACAATTCCGAAGGTATACCTTTGATTGCAGATGATAAGATGACCATCGCATAACCGGTTTGCAGCCATACCATGATCACAATGAGAAAAAGGTTATTGATGGGTGGATTCAACAACCACGGCTGAGCTTTACCTCCCAAGCCGATCACAATGGCATTCAATAAACCTATCTCCTGTATACCAACACCTTCACCCCGGTATGCGTATACAAATTTCCAGATCACACCTGCGCCGACAAAGGATATCGCCATTGGCATGAAAATGATGGCTTTATAGACTTTTTCCAAAGGGGTGCGATCGGCAAGCACGGCGATCAGCAAACCCAAACCGACACTGAAGCCGGTGCCCAGAATCATCCACAACAAATTATTGCGGAATGCCTCCAGCATGACCCGGTCAGTAAAGGCAAAAATATAATTTTCAATCCCAACAAAATTTCTAGCCAACCCATCCTGAAAACTCAAAATTAGGGTTCGAATGGTTGGCAGAAAAAGGTACCAGAATAAAATCGCGACGGCTGGGCCAATAAAGATAAACGGTTGAAGCCGCCGTACCCACTCGCCGGAGAGCTTCTCCACCAGCCAGTTGGACACACCATACAGGAGCGCTACCCCTCCCACTCCCCACACGACAGCGACCAATACGATGATGAATTGAGGGGCATTACTGTCTCGTAGAAAGATAAAACCACGCCACAGTACCAGAAAAGTGACCAGAGGGACAAAAATCGAAACAAGTATTCTCCCCACCCCGGTGGTCAACCAATGGATAATTTGGTTACCCGCATTTACTCTTGGCTGGTTCTGCATCATGCGCTCCTTTCTTTACAAAAGGACCTTTGAAAAAGATTATATATTCATCCGGGGATGAGAGGGGCAGGTTATCCCCTATCAGCATCACCTGCCCCTCCAATTTACTCGAGCCTCAAACTCCTCTCAGACAGATAGACTGATTGAGTTATTTCGGCCAGGAGGCATCAATGTCCCTCAACGCGGTATCCAGATCAATCGCACCAGATACATATGAGGTCATGCTCTTCCAGAAGGAGCCTGCACCTACTGCGCCGGGCATCAAGTCTGAGCCATCAAAGCGCACCGAGGTAGCGTTGAGGATGATTTCGGCAACGCCGCGATCCACTTCGTTTGAATACCAGTCAAGGCTGGAATCGAGATGCGGTGAAATTGCGCCGCCAGCGCGCACCCAGCCTTCAACCGAAGCACCCGTGGTGAAGTATTCCATTACGGCGCGAACTTCCGGACGATCATTGAACATGGCGTAAATATCGCCAGCCACCAGCACGGGCTTTCCGTAGGCGGGGTCAATCGGCGGAAAGTAGAAGAAGTCATAATCCACACCGGCGGTCAGACCTTCGGGGAAGAAGGTGGTGATGAAGTTGCCCTGTTTGTGCAGCCAGCACTTGGGTGGATTATCAAACATCGGTTTCGGGGCGTCACCAAAGAAGGTTGTAGCAATTGCCTGCCGGCCACCGTAAACATAACCATCGGTGAACCAGATTTCGGCAACTTTTTCAATGGCGTTGCGCACTTCAGGTGAATCGAACTTCAATTCACCTTTCACCCACTTGTCGTAATTTTCAAGCGAAGTGGTGCGCAGCATGGTTTCCTCAATCCAGTCGGTCATCGGCCAGCCGGTAGCAGCACCGGATTCGATACCAACACACCACGGGGCATCACCGTCATTTTTGATTTCTTCGCTCAACGCCAGCAATTCATCCCATGTGGTCGGGATCTTATAACCCGCTTCCTCAAAAGCTTTCTTGGGATACCACACCAGCGACTTGCCATTGACGCGGCCCCACACCCCGGCCATGATCTTGCCACTGGGGCTGTCCATCATAGCCATATCCAGCCAGGATTGGTTGTAATTCTTCTTCAACTTCTCCATGTCCAGGAAGGTGCTGACATCAATTGCCTTACCTTTGGCAGCAAAGGTCGCAAGCAGCCCCGGCTGTGGAAAGTCTACGATATCGGGGGGATTGCCGCCATCAATACGAATGGATATGGAAGCTTCAAATTCCTTTGAGCCTTCGTATTGAATGTCAATTCCGGTTTTATCCTCAAAATCCTTTACCGATTGTTCAAACTTGACCGCATCGTTGTCGGTGAAGGGGCCGGCCATTGTGACCACCGTACCCTTGAACTCACCCGCAAAAGCCCGGTCGAGGAAGGAACCACCTGCGCTGGCAGGCGGCTGGGTAGGTGCAGCAGTCGGTTGTGCGCAGGCAGCCAGCACCAGCGCAGCAACCATCAGAATTGTTATTATTTGCCAGAAACGGTTTTTCATTTTCTCCTCCAAGAATCAATTTTTGGACAGAACGACATGCCAAATTGGCCATATCTACAAAATTTTTCGGCGGTTTTCTGGATTAATCACCTCCTTTCAATTTCGGTAGCATCCAGTATCACGTCGTCCCACGCTCAATCAAAGACAACGGTAAACGAATATGTTGAATCGGTCGGGTGGAGTCGAGCATTCTCGAAAACAGCAGTTCCGCGGCTACCCGACCGGATTCATCAAGAGGTTGGCGGACGGTTGAAAGCTCCATGTAGTCTGCAATATCCAAATCATCAAAACCCAAAATGGCAACATCCTCCGGAATGCGGTATCCAAGTTGTCTGGCGGCTTTGATTACCCCTATGGCTTGAAGATCAGTTGCCGAAAATATGGCAAGCGGTAATTTTGCCGTTTTCAACCTTTCTAACGCAACAAAACGGGTTGCATCCACATGATAAGGGGTTTCCCATACCTGAGCCTCAGAAAATTGTATGTCCGACTCCTTTAATACCTCTTGAAAACCCTTCAACCGTGAACTGATGGGATTGATCCCATACTTGGGAAAATTGGTTTCACCTACAAAAGCAAATTCAGTATATCCCTTGCCTAACAGATATCGGGCAGCTATTTTTCCACCTTCCTCATCATCAATCTCCACACTGCTGAAAACCTTCAGAGGATACTCAATCAAAACCGTTTCCAATTTGTGTTGAACGATTCGATCGGCCGTTTTCTCATCTATCCTGACCGAGATGAGAATTAACCCATCTAAATTATGGGTCAGTGGAATAGTATCCAGATAATGCTGCAGGCGTTCCAGTGTATCTACCGTGAAAATCACCAGCTCGTAATTCGATTCTGTCAGAACAGAAGCCACACCTCTTAGTCGTTGAACAAAAGAAGGTGCGGTAAAAAAAGGGGTGATGACACCCACTCTACCGGAGGAACGCAAAGCCCTCGCCCGTGCCTCGGCTTTGGGCACAAAACCCAATTCGTCAATAGTTGCCAGTACATGCAAGCGGGTAGATTCGTTAACTCTCTCCGGATTATTCAAGACGCGCGAAACTGTAGAAATGCTCACACCCGCGGAGCGGGCAACATCGTAAATAGTGGGGGAATTTTTACGAGAGAGCATTTTTTCAGGGGAAATCTCGCTATACTGAAAGTACTTTTATGAAAGCACTTTCAGTATAGCAAAAATTAAATCCCCTTGTCAATACAAGGGGATAATTTTTAAGGTTTCTTAAGTTTTACGATCCATTCACCGGTTCAACCAGGATGCCCTCGGCGACACTTTTTTCAAAGGCAAGTTCCATCTGCTCAACTTGAATGATGGTCACTGGATTTTGTGATATGACCCGAATACATCGCCCGGGAAGCAATCCGTAAGCCTGTAAATGACCCCGATAGGGGGATTGCAACCCTTTCATCTCGCGGATTTTAACCTCGCGCCCCGGGGCAACCTGACACAACATCATGCAATGCTCGTTCGCTTCAAAGCCTCGCGCACATCGTTGCCTTCTTCTATGATGAAACACGTTTGCCTCCCGAAAATAGTCTTTTTGTGAAGTTAACCAACCTGGATTGGTGAACATTGATGTTCGAACTTCCGCATTGCGGGCAACAGGTCATTGAACAGCCGCGGTGCAATGGACAAGTTCCACAGGATGGATTTTCAACCGGATCATACTCCATTCCGCAAACCGCACATTTGATCAAAAGCGGCTCATTGGAATTATTTTTGACTGAATGAATTTTCACAGATGCTCCTGCCATTTTACATTCCCCAACCCAAGCCGCTTAGCAGACGCATTAACAACCCACCAACCAAAATCGAAAATGGGAAGATAAAAGCAACCATTCCTAACGCCACCCTCAAACCGCGTTCTTTTACCATCATAAAGACCGATGCAATGCACGGAATGAAGAGCGTAATGGTTGTAATCGAGACAAGTGCCTGCAAATCACTCAAATGACCCTGCGATTGCATCACAAAAAATCCGGTTGCCGCAAAATCTCGCCGTAAGAAGCCCATGATGAGCGCAGTAGCCGCTTCAGAAGGGAGGCCCAACCATCCAGTCACAACTGGCCTCAGGAATTCAATCAAAGCCGGCAATACATGAATTGTATCCAGCACGAACAAAAGCACTGTTCCCAGTAAAAAGAGGGGTACAGCTTCTTTGATGTACCATTCCACCCGGGCCAGTGTCTTAAAGATAACATTGGTGAACACCGGCATCCTTAAGGGCGGCAGCTCGACAATCAGGGGAGATCTTTCACCGGGAATCACTCTTGCAGCCAGCCACCCTACCAGCAACAACACCAGCAAAATGACTCCTACCCAAATCAAAGCCGCACTGAACGATATGGCTGCTAGCATTCCCATGACGACACCCAATTGCGCCGAACAGGGAATCGCCAATGCCAGCAAAAGGGTTACGAGAATTCTGTCGCGCGGACGGTTTAAAATCCGCGTTGTCATGGTTGCCATGGTTACACACCCCAACCCCAACACCATCGGTAAAACCGCCTGACCATTTAGACCGATTGAGGAGAATAAGCGGTTGCTCAAGACCGCCACTCGCGGTAAATAACCAGAATCCTCCAAAATACCAAAAGCAATAAAAAAGGTCACAATTATCGGCAGGAGAAGCGCCAGGGCATAGGTCACCCCCATTGTCCACAACCCATACTCCCCCACCAGAAAGCTGCGTACTATCTCCCACGGAATGATCTTTTCACTCATCCCAATCAGCCATGGATTGATGATTTCCCCAAACAGATTCTCTTCCAGCAGACCAACCAGCGTACCTGCACCAAAAACCCCTACAAACCAGTACATGGCGTATAAAACACTCAACAGAATTGGGACGCCCCACAATGGGTGAGTGGTCAGATAACCCAATCGTATTCCGCTGGTTTTTGCACTGTTCGTTTCCTCAAATGATTGACGAACCAGTTTTTCAATGAAACTTTCCCGAGATTTTTGGATGACATATTCCACCCCTTCGGAAAATATTTCAGACAGTTCGCTGCGAATTTTTACCATTTGATCCTGTACTGCAGCGGTTGTGTTTTCTTGGATCCATTTTTCACAAACACTATCTTTCGCCAACCACAACAGTGAAAGCGCTCGTTTGGAGATAGGCGCTTGAAATTCCAATTCTTCCATCCGGGAAAGAGCTTGCTCAATTTCCTGCGGGTATTCAATCTTCAGATTGACAGGTCGGGCGGCGTGAATCGCAGCCTCGACCTCTGCAATTCCTCTACCGCGTGTTGCTACGGTCTGGATGATGGGAATACCAAACGCCTGCTCCATGACTTCCGTGCGAATCTCCAAACCGCGCATGCGGGCTTCATCCATCATATTCAACGCCAGCACCAACGGTAAACCCATTTCTGCCAGCTGGATGGTCAAATGCAATGTTCGACGCAGATTTTTGGCATCTCCCACCTGAATAACCGTGCGTAAATTATCATTGAACAACACTCTCTCGGTAACTTGCTCATCCTCGCTCCGCGAAGGGAATCCTATTACGCCTGGAGTGTCAATTAGAGTAACCCCCTCCATCCTGCGTAGTTTTCCTTGCGAAACTTCAACTGTAGTACCAGGATAATTCGAAACGATGACATACTGGCCGGTCAGCCGATGAAATAAAACGGACTTACCCACATTGGGGTTACCGACCAGGGCAACACAGCTTCCATTACCAAACTCTTTGATTGGGTGCGCTACGTGACAGGCTGCCATCAATACAATACCTCAAAAAGGTTAAGATTTTTTAAAACATTCCGAACACAAACCATATAAAACCAGTGTGGCATTTTCAATCTCGCCACCAAAACAATCCACGAACTGCGCCTTGACCACATTGATCAGCGGTGTATCAAATTCGGTGATTTGGTTGCAGTTCCTGCACCGAAAGTGAAAGTGATCCTCCCCATGTTCAATAACCGGATCAAATCGTTCCAGGCGCGGTTCATCGTCAAAACGACGGATGTTGACCAACCCATGTTGCTCAAGCCATCGTAAAGTCCGGTAAACCGTTGAAAGATTTAAAGCCGGATTCTTTTCTCTGACTTTTTGATATATTTCTTCTGCGGTGGGATGATCGGCACATTCAATGAGAGCCTGTAAAATCATCCGCCGCTGATTGGTCATCCTGCCGCCCAACGCATGAATTTGAGATTCCGCCGCATTGACTAAATCAAATTCCATTGTTCTTTCCTCGGTGTTCTTATTGCAAATTATTTGCAATAACCACTTGAATTGTATCGAATCCCAAAAGATCCGTTTAGTGCTATTAATCACTAACCCGATGGTTGTTTGTCATCAAAGATTAAAAAACTCAACTGAAAAGAATACTTCGTTCTAATTTCAATAGAAATAACTTCCTTTCGATTCCACCCCCATAACCAATTAATTTTCCGTTTGACCCAATCACCCGATGGCAAGGCACAATAATTGGAATTGGGTTTTGCCCATTGGCTCTGCCCACTGCCCGAATGGACTTTACATCCCCTACCCGCTCGGCCAATTGTCTGTAAGAGATCGTCGTTCCATAGGGAATCTTAAGCAATTCCTGCCACACCCTTAACTGAAACGGGCTTCCTTCAAGGCGAATCGGGAGGTCGAAAGTTGTTAATTTCCCGGCGAAATAAGCGTTTAGTTGCTTTGCAGTTTCCTCGAAGAGAGGCAACTTCAACCTGTTTAGGACAGGATATTCAAATGGCGAGAAAAACAGTCCCCGCAAATTTTCCCCATCCGAAGACAACAGAATTTTTCCCAATTGACTTTCAATTTCCCAATAAACCATTGGGACAACTCCACACCATCAATTTTAACACCCATATTAGTATATCTTCATTTTACTGGAACGGCCGTAATGAACAGTCGTCCCCACACAGGGTCACCATCCTTAGCAATGCAAGTCTGAAGGGTTAAATGTTTTTCGCCCATATAAAATTTTGCAAATAACTGGGCAGTATCTAATACTTGATATTCGTTGATATCCAAATACTTTACAACACCATCAATTTTTGTAACCTGATACGAATCAATCTCAACAACCTGGTACTCAGCAACCCCGCCGTAACCATCAATGATAAAAATACTGTCTCCAATTTTAATATCGAAAAACGACTTACCGGCTAAATAGTTATGGGCCAGCAAACCAATTACTTCCGGCGTTGTCAGCATGAATTGGGTAATGGTATTCGGATCGTTGGAGATATACTCGTAATTACCTTGTGGCTGCTGAGTCACCGGATTGGCCATCAATTTTTCAACATACACCCCAGTGATTTGACCATTTCCGTTCTTTACGGTGGACACGAACTGGGTCAGACTGGGAAAGGTGGTTTCCGGCTCAGAATTTGAATTGTTTGCATTTCCACTTAGCAAAACCGGTAGAAACACATGGTAATCATCCGCATCAGCAGAAACAGGTTGAGTCTGCGATAGACATGTTTGCCCCACAAACCAGATAATAGTTATCAACAGAGCAAAAATAAGTGAGCGCCTCATGTCCAACCCTTTCTGACAAAGGCGCCCGGTGCAAACCGACCACAGCCAATTTAAATAAATACGGCAGGATTCCCCTGCCTGTAATTGGATGCATGGAATCGCGTTTTCGGCGGCCTGGCAGTCATAGGCATTTAGCCCTTAGACCCATAGCTTTGCGTCGCCGGCTTTCACCGGGTTTGCCTTTGTCGTTACGGATTTAAATACGGTTTTTCTTTTCTGCCTGAATTAGAATGACCCTGACCGCTTGATAATTAATCCAGGAACTCTTATATTATTTATAGGCAGAATTTATTAAAACTTTATAGACAAAAACTTACAAACGCCTTACAGGTAAAAATTATATAAAAACACTACTCCGCTGCGCGCAGGGTGAACCAGAAGCGGCTTCCTTCTCCAGGTCTTCCCCGGCTGTCAACTCCCACTCTCCCGCCTAATTTTTCAACAATTCGGGCAACGATCGAAAGCCCCAACCCATGTCCTTCAGCACGACCTCGATCAACCCGGCTGAAATCCTGAAACAACTTTGCCTGATCCTCGGGGTTGATTCCATCTCCGTTGTCCTGAATCCAGAAACGGACAAATCCATCCCCTTCGGCAATTGCGCCTAATTGTACATGCGGTGGTAAACCGCCGTATTTGATGGCATTCGTGATGTAATTAGCCCAAATTTCCTCAACCCAGGGAGCATATCCCATTGCAACTGGCCATTGAGCAGGGAGGCTGATCTGCGCCCCATGATCCTCAATCACAAAATTCAACCGATTCAAGACTTCTTGAATCACTTTTTCCATATCCAGTGGCACCAACACAATTTCCTGGCTGCGTAGACTGGCCAGCGTCAATAATTCCTGAATAATTTCGGCTTGTTTTTGAACAATTCGCTGTAACTGGCTATTTAATTCTAGAATTTCTTTAGGTGCATTGATTGCTTTCAGTTTTAATTCCAATATGTGGGTCAAGATGGCCTGATTCTGAAGCGGTGCTTTCAAGTCATGAGCCACCATCCGCGCAAAGGCATTCAAATCGCCTATCAACTGCTCCCGGATGGCAATCTCTTTTTGCAATTGTTCATTTGCGGATTGCAAAGCGCGCTGAGCCTGAATACGTTCCTGTATTTCTTGCTCGAGTGCGATGTTTTTTAACTGTTCCCTTTCCGCTTCCCTCCTGGCTTCTTCAACCTGATAGACAACTTCTAAATTTTTGAGCTTGGTCTCGGATTCATCGTTGAAAACCTGTTCTTTTATTTCATGAAAACGCTCATAATGAGCCAGTGCCCGCTGGAATTGAACGGCCTGACGATAAACCGAGGAAAGTAACTGATGGCACTGCACCTGCTGACCGCGTGATTGAATCTTCTCGCTGACCTGCAACGCTTCATGGAGCGGCTCCAAAGCCTGTCCGGGAAGTTCTTGTTCTGCATAGACCTGCCCAATCCGAATGAGTGACACCACACTTTCATAAGGCGAGGATATTTGTCGGGTAATTCGGAGGGCGTCCTCAAAACATTCCAACGCCTTCGGGTAATCCTTCATGCTGTAATAGGCCCGTCCTAAGGAATTGAGCGTTTTCGCCTCTCCCCATTTTTCTTTTAAGTCCACAAATAAATTCAGGCTCTTTATGCCGGCACTCAGCGCCATTCCCGCATTTCCAAGGCCGCTATAAACCACACAGGATTTTTCTAAAGCCTCAGCCTGAAATTGCAAATCTTGACTGATCTCGGCATCCTTTGTTGCCCGAAGAACATATGGAAGCGCACGGGCATATTCCTCTCGTTCAATATAAACGCTCGCCAGGTTTATTAATAGCCGACCCTCAACTGTCCGATCATCAATTTCCTGAGCCAGTTCCAGTCCGCTGAGCGTGTATTGCAGGGCATTTACAAAACTGGATAGATGCAGGTAGGCCTGCCCCAGCAGGGTGTAAACGGCGGCTAATTGTTTTTTATGATCAACTTTTTCATAGATGGATTGGGCCTGCTGCAGAACCGCAATTGCCTGATCAAACTTTCCAATCTGTAAGTAAAGTTTACCCTGCCCTTGTTGACAGTCCCCAATTCTTTTCAGTTCATCATCTGATACTGGTGTGTACTTTTCCAGCTGTTTGCAGGTTAATTCTAAAATTTCCACGGCTTGAGCCGGATCCTGATAACGCAACGCAAAAGCACGCTGTAAGGCAGAGGAGATCAATTCCTCTACTTTACCTGCTCCATCTAGCAGAATTTCCTGATCCACAGGGTCGGACATGATCAGATTCACAACAAAAAATCTCTTTCTTACAATGTTAGCATAGAATACCCAACCATGGTTCTGGTGGTTTGTGGAGAATCTTATAAACCTGAATCACTGGTGCAGGTTCTACGCCATATTTTCACTAACTTGGGGGCTATTTTTCGGCCAATACAATAATTCTATCCTGTTCGGTAAAAACCACTTCTTCGCGCTTTTCGGGATTAATCACCACCCCAAATGACCGTTTGGCATCTTCTGAAAGCGAAGAAAGACGGTAGCCGATTGCCGTTTCGTTCTTTCGGGCAGCCGCTTCCAAAATAGTGTAAAAATTAACCGCAACACCGGTCTTGATATACTCGCAAGCGGGCTTTAAGTAAATTTCCGAGCCTTGCGGGTTGAATAAGTCCTCATAAACGGCATTCCTGCGACGGTCTGAAACAATTTGAGCCATCATCAAACTGATGAGTCGATCGCTGACAATGAAATCATCCGCCTTGGCAACTTCGGCGAGACGGCTGTTTCTACCGTCCAAAATTTCAGTCGCAATCGAAAGTTTTGCTTTTCCTTGTTCCACAATGTTGCGTATATGTAACAGGGTAAACAATGTATTTGAATCGATCTGCTGGATGCTTAAAGTTCGATCATCGTTGCTGAGCAAAATGACATGATCATATTTTTGCAGCTTGAGCGATTCTAATTCATTCCGATCGAGAATTGATTTTTTCTCAAAACTGACTTTTAGATTCTTAAGACTGGATGATACGTCTTCTAATTCCTGACGTAAATCAAATTTATCCGTGACAATACAAACCTTTGATTTCGGTGGAAAATAATTGTTCAATTCCACCAACAATTCATTTCCGCGTTCGCTCCAGCCCAGAATAATTACACTCTCACTTGCTTTCGAAACAGCATGATTGGATGCAATCCATTCATCCCGAACCGCTCCCCGCTCCCCCTGAATTAAACCTTGCTCATCACTGGCAATAACAACCAGTTGATCACCCGGGCGAAGGATGGTTTCCATCCCCGGATTGAGGGTGACTTTTTCGGCTTTTTGTAGCCCAATCACTACACCCTTTTGAAAACTACTTAAAGCCTCACGGTAGGTTCGACCTATCAATTTTGAGTCCTCAATGAAGTAAATTTCGTCACCGGTAAAATCCAGCAGTTCGGAATAGACAACGGAAAGCCCGGGTTGATTACAACTTTGTGCCAGCAATCGGGCAATTACCTGCCCTGAAAAAATCCATTCAACTTCTCCATTACCAACAATTTTGCCTAATTCACGGTTTTGGTTTTCTTTCAATGCGGCGATAATTTTGTAAGGATCACTCTTTCGCTGATGGTTTTTGGTAATGGCAAGTACAGTTTTGACCACTTCTGCATCCGGATTATCCCCTTCCGGTGTAAGCACCAGGATTCCACTTGCCTCATTGAGGTTGGTCAGTTCCAGATCGCTCATTTCAATCGGACTGCCGCTCCTGCAAACCACTCTGCGTAATGCGTCAGATCCAATTCGATTGCGAATTTGATCTTCCATTTCAACCTTATCGCGATCTCCTAATAGAACAATTTTCTTGTTTTTCAAGCCATTTTCAGCAATAAACAATTGAGGGATGATTGTAAAAACTTGTTCGGACCACCCTAAAACGACAATATGACCATTTTCAATGACCGCCGATTTTCCGCGCCGCAAGTTTTCAATCTTCTGAGTGATCGCATTGGAAATAATACCGATCAGGTTTGATACAATAAAGATACTCGCCAGTGTCAATCCCAATGTCAAAAAGCGGAAGGTCCATACCGATTCCCTTCCAGCCACAGAACCTTCTCCCAAATTGGCAAGAAAACTGAACCACAACCCTTCAATGAAATCAAACGGTGGTTCCCCGCCGGGCGATAAACGACTTACCACCAGAATTAGTGCAGTTATTAGGGACAGAAGCATCGTAAACAAGGCCAATGCGGCAATTAACACCCCCGGACCAAGCGAAAACAAATAATCAAAATAATACTGGAGTCTTTTACCCCAACTTTTCTTCATCTTACGTCTCCAAATCAGAATTATTTTTATATATATTACTATATTACCAAGATTTATCAACAAGTAAGATTCGATAGGTTATAATTTTCTTATACAATAGTTTGACAAGAGAAATTTTCAACATAAAATAAAAAATATTGGAAATTCCATTATGAACCTAAATGACCATTCTCCTTTAAAAGCGGAATCGGTATGGGACTACCCCCGACCTCCGTCAGTTGAATTAACCACCCTGCACCTGTTGGTTTATTTTGATGGGATCAAACTGGCTGAAACCAGACAGGCCTACCGCGTACTGGAAACAAGTCACCCGCCGGTATACTACTTCCCACCGGAAGATGTGTTGATGGAATTTCTTATTCCCTCCTCGCGCCGTTCTTATTGTGAATGGAAAGGCCAGGCCTCCTATTACACAATCAAAACGCCTGGAAAAGTAGCCAGCAATGCAGCCTGGTACTATCCCAATCCGACACCTCCTTACGCCGCCATAATGAACCACATTGCTTTTTACCCGCAATGGATGGATCAATGTTTTGTTGAAGGGGAACTGGTAAAACCACAGCCCGGTAATTTTTATGGTGGTTGGATTACTTCGAACCTGATTGGTCCCTTCAAAGGCGAGGCAGGTAGCGAACTTTGGTAGAAACGCTCATTCAAACTTTATTGCAAAGTTATATTTATTTTTTCAACCGCCAGTCAGAATTTTGGGCGGCGGTCAAAGATCATCTCCTTCTCGCTGGTATCGCGATTGGAATTGCCGTGGTGATTTGTGTTCCCCTCGGCATCTGGACAGCCAGATCACGCTTTGCGTCGCTCACCCTCTTGAATCTGGTTAATGGCTTACGCGTCATCCCCAGCCTGGCAGTGTTGTTTCTGATTATTCCCTATCTCGGATTGACCTCAACCTCCGCAATCGTAGCCCTGACAATACTGGCCATGCCGCCGGTCTTGATTAACACTGACGCCGCTTTCCGCACCCTTGAGCCAGCCATTATTGAAGCGGCCAGAGGTATGGGTATGTCGTCTTTTCAAAGGTTATTCAAGGTTGAATTTCCGCTTGCCGTTCCGGTAATTTTGACGGGCATTCGCATTTCGGCAGTGGATGTGATTGCCAGCGCAACCCTTGCTGCTTTTGTGGGCAGCGGTGGTTTGGGTATCTACATTACACGCGGCTTTGCCCTCTATGATTACAGCATCCTCTTCGTTGGTGCAATTCCTGTCGCCCTGATCACTTTACTGGTAGAGGGCATGCTTGCCCTGCTTCAAAAAACACTCCAACCTATCAAAACTTGAAAGAATAACAAAAAGAGGTGTCCAATGAAAATGAAAAAAGTTTTACAAATCCTGCTTGGTATGTTCTTCATACTTGTCATTCTGGTATCCTGCTCCCCTGCCGGCAACACTTC
Source organism: Bellilinea sp. (assembly GCF_053501535.1). NCBI lineage: Bacteria > Bacillati > Chloroflexota > Anaerolineae > Anaerolineales > Anaerolineaceae > Bellilinea > Bellilinea sp. Next base: position 126,095 of record NZ_JBRCOK010000025.1, read on the forward strand.
CACCCAGCCTGTCATTCGCGTAGCATCAAAAGATTTCACCGAACAATTCATTCTGGGCGAGATGTACGCCCAACTTTTAGAAGCAAACGGCTTCAAAGTTGAACGGAAGTTGAACCTCGGCGGCACCCCAATCGCTCAAAAAGCGTTGGAGTCCAACGAAATTGATCTTTATCCGGAATATACCGGAACCGGCTTACTGACCGTGCTCAAACTGCCCGTCAATACCGATCCTGCCGCCGTGTACAATACCGTCAAAAGCGAATACGCCAATCGCTTCAATTTGGTCTGGTTGGATCCGGCACCAATGAACAATACTCAGGCGGTAGCTATGAAACGCAGCAAAGCCCAGGAATTGGGCATCGAAACCATATCGGATTTAGTTGCCCAGGCATCCAATCTGGTTATGGTAGGACCACCCGAATTCCAAGAACGCGAAGACGGCTTACCCGGAATGCGTCAGGTATATGGCGATTTCAGTTTCAAGGAGTATAAATCCGTTGATCCCGGTCTTCGCTATCAGGCTATTAACGAAGGTCAAGCAGATGTAACCGTTGCCTTTGGAACTGACGGGGAAATAGCCGCCTTTGATTTGGTTATTCTGCGGGATGACAAGGGTCTCTGGCCGCCTTATCAGGTAGCACCCGTAATTCGCAAAGAGGTGTTGGACGCCAATCCAAAAATTGCTGAAATTTTGAACGGATTAGCGCCGCTTTTGACCGATGAAGTCATGCAGAAGTTGAATTATGAAGTGTCTGGCAAACAGCGCGAACCAGCCGACGTTGCAAAGGAATTCTTACAGCAGCAAGGTCTATTGAAGTAAACAGAAATGTCAGCCATAAAATTTGTCAATGTCAGCAAACAATATCCCGGCACACCTGCACCTGCTGTTGACAACATTACGTTGGAAATCCCGGAAGGATCCATTGTAGTTCTATTGGGTCCTTCCGGCTGCGGTAAGACCACCCTGCTTAAGATGGTTAACCGCCTGCACGAGCCCACCGCTGGAAAGATTTTACTGGATGGAGTTGATATTCAGTCCATACCGGTTAACCAGTTACGCCGCAACATCGGTTATGTAATCCAACAGGTTGGCCTTTTCCCCCACCTGACCATTGCCAAAAATATCGCTGTTGTGCCGGAGTTATTGGGCTGGGAGCGGCAGCGAATTAACCAGCGGGTTGATGAGTTGCTTGATCTGATTCACCTGCCGCTTGACTATCGCAATCGTTATCCGGCGCAACTATCTGGTGGCCAGCAGCAGCGGGTTGGGCTGGCGCGCGCTCTCGCCGCTGACCCTCAGGTCATGCTCATGGACGAACCGTTTGGGGCGATTGATGCGATTACGCGGGCCAGTTTACAGGATCAACTGCTTGAATTACAGCGCCGACTGAAAAAAACCATTCTATTTGTAACCCATGATGTGGAAGAAGCCCTGAAAATTGCTGATGAAATCATTGTGCTGGACAAAGGCAGACTGGTGCAGAAAGATACCCCCTGTAACTTGTTGGCAAATCCAGCCAGTGATTTTGTCCGTCAGTTGCTCAATTCTGATGACCGCATTCGTCAGCTTTCTCTGGTACGGGTCGAAACGGTTATGCAGCCCCTTGATCCCACTATCCAGCCCAATCAACTACCCCGTGTGCCGATTGGAACAGACCTGAAGCAAGTGCTTTCCATTATGCTCGCCCCAAAAGCAGATGTAGTTGTGGTCACACACGATGAAAAACCGGTTGGGTTGATTACATTTGAGGAATTGAGAAAAGTGGGCTGCCTCTCGAATTAGGACTATGACATATCTGCTCAATAACTTCGATTACATCCTGCAGCTGACTTTCCGACATTTTCAGCTGGCAATCATTCCGGTGGGTATTGCCTTTTTAATAGCATTGCCATTGGGGTGGTTAAGCTTTCGTTTTCCACGCCTTTCCAGCTTCTTAATTCCGCTCAACAACATCCTTTACACCGTTCCCAGCATTGCCATGATGATTTTCCTCATCCCATTTTTAGGATTGAATGCCCGCTCGGTCATGGCTGCGCTGGTAATTTACAGCCAGATTATTTTGCTGAGAAATATCATTGCCGGCTTCAAGAGTATAGACCCCTCAATTCTGGAGGCTGCCCGCGGGATGGGCATGAGCCGATTACAAATCGCCACCAGAATCCAGCTTCCTATTGCCCTGCCGATAATTCTAGCGGGAGTGCGGTTGGCATCCGTCATATCGGTAGCTATTGCCACAATCGGAGCTAAATTCGGAGCTGGAGGTTTGGGCGTTTTACTTTTCGAGGGAATTGCTCAGGCAGGAAGAATGGACAAAATCTGGATTGGGGCAATTTTTGTCGGCTTGTTGGCTCTTTTCTTCAACCGGGGGATTTTATGGATTGAAAAAACGATCAGCGGGCGGTGGATGCAGGCCCGCCAGGCATAAATATGCCGTTATCTTCTACCCAGGCTCACTTACAACAGGTAAATAACCCGATCTTGTGCGCTGAGGTGAGCATAAATTGCGTCCAGCTGCTCGCGCGACTCGGCAACGAAAGAAACTTTGACCGCCAGGTACTTCCCACCGTTGCTTGGTCTGGCCTCAATTCCATCCTCGGTCAGATCAGGGACATGCTTGCGCACCTCAACCATCACAAATGTGGCAAAATCATCTTGATTGGCTCCAATGACTCTCAGCCGAAAAACAGTTGGAAAATCCATATGAGGGCGTTCGTATTCCATGCTGTGATTATAATGCAGAAGAAACCTCATACAAGCACTGGTAACAATTCTTAATTGGCTTTAAAGTTACATAAGAAAGCCATCATCCATTATGCGTGAACTTTGTTTATTTCCTCTCCACACCGTTTTATTTCCAGGTATGCCGCTGCCGTTACACATCTTTGAAGCTCGGTATCGGTTGATGATTCAGCGTTGTATCTCAGAAAATCAGCCCTTCGGCGTGGTACTGATCCGGCAGGGGTTGGAAGCATTAGGCCCCTTAGCCAAGCCTTACACCATTGGCTGCACGGCAAATATTGTTCAGGCGGAGAGACTGGAAGACGGCCGCATGAATATCCTGACCATCGGTGAGGAACGATTTAAGATTCATTCTCTAAATTATGATCTGCCCTATCTGACCGCTACCGTAGAAATATATCCGATGGAAGAACCCCATACCATAGCTGTAGCGCGGGGTGTGCGCCATTTTCAACCTTGGATCTTCCGCTATTTGCAGATGCTCAACTCGCTCTCAGATGAAGAATTGCATGTTGAAATCCATCATCTCGACCTTCCAGAAGATCCTCTCGTCAAACTGTACATGGCCGCATCCTTGCTTCAAATTCCTCTGCACGAAAAACAAGATTTGCTCGAATCTGAGACAACCGCTCATTTACTCTATAAACTAACCCGCCTATACCGGCGGGAAATTTCCGTAATAAATCACCTCAAGAACACAACCTCCAATCAGGCCAATATCTCGGCATGGTTGAATTGAGAAATCACTCGGATATCATCTGAAAATCACCACCAGCATCAGCAAGGCAACTTTCTGCGGTGGGGTATAATGATTTTACAATATCTATCTTCATTACCCAAAATTCCTTCTTCTGTGAGGCACAGGCATGAATGACAGGACTTTTGACATTGCAATCATTGGCGGGGGAATCGTTGGCATGGCAACCGCACTGGCTCTCTCAAATCAAACCTCAGCCAGAATCGTTGTGCTGGAAGCCGAGAAAAAACTGGCCGCGCATCAAACCGGTAACAACAGCGGCGTCATCCATTCCGGTATTTACTACAAACCAGGCTCACTTAAAGCCCGTAATTGTGTCGAAGGCCGAGAAGCGTTGTATCAGTTCTGTCAGGAGCATCACATTCGCCACGAAAATTGCGGTAAGGTCATTGTGGCAACCACCGAAGATGAATTACCACGTTTGGAGGCACTGCTTGAACGCGGTCAGGCCAATGGATTAACCGGTTTACGCCGCCTGACCCGCGAAGAAATTAAAGAGTACGAACCCCACGCCACCGGTTTAGCAGGGATATTCGTTCCTCAAACCGGAATTGTGGACTATGTGCAGGTTGTAGAAAAGTACGCGGAACTTTTCCGCAGCCAGGGCGGGGAAATATTCACCAACAGCGCTTTTCAATCCGTTACCCGCAAAAAGGATGAACTCATCCTGCATACCAGCAGTGGTGAAGTAAAATCTCGCTTTCTCATCAACTGCGGCGGTTTGTATTCGGATCGCATTGCCAAAAAGTGCGGTGTCAACCCCGGTTTGCAGATCATCCCATTCCGCGGGGAATACTATGACATCATCCCGCAAAAACATTATCTTGTAAAGAACCTGATTTACCCCGTACCCGATCCCCGTTTTCCGTTTTTAGGGGTGCATTTCACCCGTCGGGTAACCGGTGGCATAGAGGCCGGGCCGAATGCCGTGCTGGCATTCAAGAGAGAAGGCTACAAAATGACCGACATTTCTATTACGGACATGTTGAATTATGCAACCTTTATCGGCTTCTGGCGCATGGGGCTGAAATACTGGCGCATGGGTTTTGACGAATTTTATCGCTCCCTTTCCAAGCGGGCGTTTGTTTCCGCCCTGCAGCGATTAATCCCGGACCTGGGAATGGATGACGTCCACCGCAGCGGAGCTGGTGTCCGCGCCCAGGCTCTTGAACCCAACGGCGCACTGGTAGATGATTTCCGCATTGTTGAAGCCCCTGGCATGATCCATGTCCTGAACGCTCCCTCACCAGCAGCCACGGCCTCGCTGAGCATCGGTAAAACCATAGCCTCTATGGCTATCCGCAATTTCAACCTGGAAACAAAGCCATCCGCCGTTCAAACCAAAGGGTGAAGCGAGTCGTTTCCGCGCATTGTGATCACCTGACCGTTTTCGGAATACTCATAAATCGGTGTAAAAACGAAATACGCATCTTCCCCAGAATCCAAAGCCATGCTTTTCAGCCTGGTCAGTGCATTCTTAATGATCAGCCCTTGATCCACACCAAAGCGATAGGTGAAGAAACCCGGGTTATCCTTTTCGAGATAATTCAGCATTGCCAGAACGGCCAATTCAACATCGCGCACAGGTACTGGTTGCCCAAAATTTTGAAGGCAGCCCACCGGCAGCCCCAAATTGCGTTTCAACGTGTTCAATAACACCGGATAATGAAACAGTATTCCCAGGCCGTTTCTGGTTATCAGGTCAAGCTCTAACAGCGCGTGCGAAGCGTACCCATTTTTTTGAACAAAAACCTCTACATCAAAATTTTCCTGGCTTTTCCGAAGCCCGTTTTTTTCTTCCGCCGGCAGTAATTCAGTGATTCGCTCCATGACCAGCGAGGAGAATCGCTCAAGTTCCTCTTTATCCAGAGCGCTTTCTTTTCCCTTGCTGGAAATTTGCACGGGTTTGCCTACCTGCATGGTCAACCGCGGACGCTGAAAGCACGTTATTTTGGCCAACGCTCCTCTCAACCCTCCGAAACCAATCGGGTACACCGGCGCACCAGAAAAATGACTGAGCAACCCAACCCCGCTCCGTCCGCTCTTCACATCCGCCCCCCAAATTCCTCCCTGCGGGAAGATACCAATTACCCCGCCAGCCTTAAGGACATCCAGCGCTGTATAAATTGCCGTCCGATCCACATTTCCCCGCTTTATGGGAATAAATTGATATAACTTTGCCAGCCATGCAAACCTTGCATCTATGGGAACATCTCCGGTACCGATAAATTCCACCAAAGCAGGAGAATATACAGCCATCAGCACGACTTCAATAATATTCTCATGGTTTCCCGCCAGTATGGCAGGCCCTTGTTTGGGCAGGAGATGCAACCCTCTGGTTTCAATTCTGGCCAATAATGGCAGTATCAGCCTGCCAAGGCTAACCAATAGTTTCCGTACAATGACGTTTCTTGGATAGCGAATCTGGGTATTCATACAAAAACAGGCAGAGCCAGACAAACTGGCTCTGCCTTTCTTTTTGATTGAACTTAAACCAGCACTTCGTCCGGTACCCGCATGACCTCATTGGCTTTGATCACTTCTTCGGGCACATCAAACACCAGCTCAGTGCCGGTCATCTGGCGGACGTAGTCTTTGACTACTTTATCCCAGTACTTCTTGGTTACGTAATAGACGCGCGCACCGCCAAGTTCATGCTGATATTCCGGCCACGGGTAGCTGGGCTGTGCCATACCAATCCCCCATCGCATCCAGCCATTGTAACTTTCGTATGTAGCCCACCATTCTTTATTACCCAAAATCTCAAAACCGTAATAGGCTTTTGCGTAATACATGACGGCGCCAATCCGGCCGCCGCGCACCAACGCCATGGTGTGCAGGCTGATATTGATATCTTCGTTCAACAAACGACCGTTCGCAAAACCTGCCCACAAGCCGTCAATCAAGCCAACCAGGGTGTAGGGGTCTTTCAGGCGTTTGCGATACCAGCCTAAAATTTCTGCGTAAACCCGCGCGCCCACAATATCGTAGAAGTCATGATCCACTTCCATGACCTTTTTCATGTATTCCAGCATCATAGGGGCTTCTTCGAGTCTGGCTTCACGGATGTACATGACCCGCCCGTCCTTCAGGGTCACCATCGCACCCGGCCATGGTTTCAAATCCATCGCTGGGGCCTGTAAAATGGGTTCGATCTCCTCAACATCGAAGGTGATCTTTTGCTCGCTGACTTTTTCGGGGGTTGGTAATCTCATCGTTTTCCTCCAGAAATTAGAAATGAAATGAAATTAAGATAGATTGGCTTTAGAAATCGCGTTGATGCTCTCAATATGGGCGGGATTGTAAGCATCACCGAATTTCGTCTTGGGAAGTTCCGCTTTCTTCTTCATCAATTCTTCGTATTCGTCATCACTGACCATTGCAACACAGCGGCCAATGCTGGCTTCCCCATCCACAAACCGCCACGGGAAGAAACCAACGGTTACGCGCCGGTTGAGTAACAGGTCAATATCGCCGCCAATACATTCAGCATGGATGATCCCATACGGGAACATTTCAAGGTGCATCAACTGGTACTTGCTGTCATCAAAGAACTCAGCCAGTCCCATGCCGTATTTCTTGCGAAAGACCTTTTCAGCCTGACGGGTCTGACGCGGCATCCAATCGCGGATTATGGTGTTCATCGGGTGATCGGCGCTGCCGCAATCAACGCCAATCCAGCGCAATTTTTTGGCTTTTGCCCAGTCGGCAAATTCGCGGTCAGGGCCAGGGTGCATCACCATATAACGCACTTCGTTGGCATACGGTTGATCCCAGCCAAAATGATGATAGCCGGTGTGGATAATCAAAATGTCGCCTTCCTTGACCTCCACCCTCTCTTCCACCATCTTGCTGGTGTAAACGTCGTAATCCCCGCACACATCCGAAAGATCAACAATCGCCGCTTCATGCACCAGAAAGTCCATATCCAGGGAAGCCATGTCTTTGCCGGGAGTGTGGAAATGGATTTCGCCATCCAGGTGGGTGCCGAGGTGATTGGAATGAGTCAGCACCTGACCATTGGCGCCGTTTGGGGCAAGCCTCTTGAAATACTTGACCTGTAAAGGTTCATAGGTCGGCCAGGGAGGTGTGCCAATGCCGAGAGGAATGGTTAAATCAATTAATTTCATGTTCTTTTCTCCTTTACAAGTGATTTTGAACTAGCAGGCTGAGTGAAACCGGGGAATAAAAATCTCCCTGAACGGGACATTCAGAGAGATTGGTTTGGTGTTGATTACGGGCATAGAAATCCCTTGGTGATTCATCTGCCAGCTTTTTTGCATGAACATTCCGCAACACCGGAACCTGATCATCGCCATATCGGTTTTCTTTATACCCTGTAATTGAGATTCGAGGTTAAAATTTGCTGGTAAAAGAAGGAACAACTATCAAAATTATCATATAAAAACATTCCTGTGTCAACTGACATTCCTCATAAAAATGTCTGACATCCTTGCAAAGGTGGATTTGTGAACTATTTTTCAGCCATTCAAATCGGAATTTGCGCTTATGAAAGTCTTGAAAAAAACCGCTCCGGTGAGGTGGTTGGAATTACCTCCAAAGGAGTTTTTCTGAAATTAGCCGACCAATCAATCCTCTTCCTGTCACAGGAAAAATTCGGCAATCCGCTCACCATCAACCTTCAGCCAGTTCTCCAAACTCCATCTCTTAATGTGGGTGAATCGTTCAAGATTGCCAAAGGATTAATTCAGTTTGAGCATTCTCCGGTTGTCATCCAAACCCAGTCAGCAGCCATCTGGTCATCAAAAAGGCTGGCAAATCCGCTAATCTTCCATCCTGATCCCAAGGATGCCATCGCACTTTTACTCAGCATGCGTTCTTTGCTGGCTCAGCCGGTTTTGATGCTGGATGAAGTCCTTACCCTTTCGGGATTGTTCCCCGAATTCCATCCTTCCGATACCGAAATCCAATCCATGCTTCACGGTCTGAAGAATAATGGGCTCTCATCACCTGCTGAATGTTTTGCACCCATCCAGTTTTTCGCCGGTCGCGGACGGGGTCTGACTCCTTCTGGCGATGATTTACTGCTCGGCTGGATTTACACCCTGGGCTGCTGGAAGGAAAAACCGGAACTTGATTTTCCTCAACTTCAGCAAGTCCTGAGGCAGGCTGTGGAGAACCGGACCACAGCCATCAGCCGAAATCTGATTGAAGCGGCTATGCAAGGTGAAATTGACCAACGGCTCTTGCAGGCTTTTGAAATGATGGTCGGCGTTCGACCCATGGATTTTTCTAAAATTCAAAATGTACTGGAATGGGGAAGCTCGTCAGGAATCGAAGTATGCGCCGGGATGGGATTGGGACTACTCACCCTCAGCAATCTCCCCGGATAGGGATTATGGCATCGCAGCAAAAAACGATTGGGTTACTTTTTCAATTTCCGCTTTTGACATTTCAAAAGCATTGAAAAAATCAATCGGTGTGGCAATCTTGCCGCTATTCTCACCATAATAGCGTTTCAAGCCATCAAAAAACTGCTCATCCCCAAGCGCTTTTCTAAGTTCTTCCAGAAATAATGCGCCGCGCAAATAGACCGCATCTCGATAAGCCAGATAACCGCCATAATCATAAACCGGTAAATCAATCACCCCTTGCGGCTGGTAGAAATTGACCCGGTAAAACCACCACCAATCCATCAGTTCAGGGAAAAACCGTTCGTAGTACAACCGCTCAGCATAGGTACAAAGAGCCTCATCCAGCCATGGGTGGCGGGCCTGATCATTGGCAACCACTCCATACCACCATTGATGAGCAGTTTCATGCACCGTGATGAGGGTTAAGTATCCTTTATCTGTTCCATCGTAAAGGTCATAAAATCCTTTACTCAGAAAAAATAAACCGTCAAATTCCATCCCGTCCAAAAAATCGGCCTGTACCGCGCTGATAGATTGACGAGGGAGTTCACCAAACAATTGTGAATACAACTGATATGCTCGAACAGTGTGCTGTAATACCACTTCACCCTGCCGGCGGTAAAGCGGAAAGTAATAATGGCTGATTTTCACCCCATCCACTTGCGCTTCTTCGATCAGAAAATCCGGGCTAATCGAAATCGCAAAGTTTCTGGCGCTATCAAAACGGTACTCCCAGCGGTTTTGACTTTGCTGAACCGGACTGGTACTTGCTGCAACCACAACCTCTCGCGGGGAGTTGATCACCTCAAAGCGCACTTCAAAATCCGCCAGAGGGTAAACCGTGTATTCGCCAAAAAAAGATGGCGGATGGACAATCCAGCCTGTTTCGTCATCATAGGGTGGCAACCACAAATACCAATCCACAAGGTTGGTCTGCCGCTGGGTATATCCGTAAATTTGAGGTTTGCTGGTGTCGGATGGCGGTGGTATTGGCGGTAATTGCAGGACATATTCAGCCAAAATCGCGATGGGTTCCTGAAAGGATAAGGGTTCCTTCAAGGTAACTTGCAGCAGATTGCGCTGCAATTCCCAATCCAATGCCTCCCCAGTTATTTGATTTTCCAGACGATTCAGATTAAACCCGTTTGCAAAACGATTGGGTTCGGTGACGAGCATAATTTCGCTGAGCGGTTGGGTAGAGGGATTGGTAAATTGGATAAGTTGAGTGACCTCAACCTTTTTCTGGCCAGCATCATAAACGGCATCAATGGTATAAGCCAGCAATTGAATAGGCAAAGACGGACTCTCGGTTACTTCTGGCGTTGGGGTGAAAAGGGTTAGGGTTGGGGTTGACTCGGCTGCCGTGTGGGTAACAGCAATCAATGGCGCAGGCGTAACATCGGATGGAAGGACCGTTGGGCTGGCACAACTGACAAGCCCAACCGCAAAAAACAGCGCTAACAGCCACCCCACCCCGAATTTATCCAGCCTCATATAATTCTTTAGCCCGCTTTGTCTGCTTGCCGCGTTCCTCAGTATCCAAAATCTTCTTGCGAATCCGAAAACTTTTAGGCGTTACTTCCAGCAGTTCATCCTCGGCAAGGTACTCAATTGCCTCGTCTAAACTCATAGTTCGCGGAGTAGTCAAGCGCACTTCTATATCCTTATTGGAGGAGCGCATATTCGTCAGGTGTTTCTTTTTACACACATTCACCACCAGATCGCTCGACCGCAAGGTTTCTCCCACAACCATGCCCTCATAAACTTCAACACCCGGTCCGTAAAATAAGATACCGCGTTCTTCAGCGTTTTTGAGACCATAATTGGTGGTGGTTCCTGCTTCCCACGCCACAATTGAACTGCTGTTCCGTGTGGGAATCGGACCGGCAAAGGGTGCATACCCATGAAACAGGGTGTGCATGACCCCCATACCGCGCGTCGCCGTGAGAAATTGATAACGAAATCCCAGCAGACCGCGGGTCGGAACAACATATACCAGGGTGACTGTGTTGTCCGGGTTGTTGGTAAGGTTGATCATTTGACCTTTACGGGCGCCAAGCATTTCAACGACTGCACCAACCGTATCGGCACTGGTTTCAATGTGAACCTCTTCATAGGGTTCTAAAAGCTCGCCACCCTCGCCTTCCTTCAAAATTGCCTCGGGGCGGGACACCTGGAACTCATATCCCTCACGACGCATTGTCTCAATCAAGATGGCTAAATGCAATTCCCCTCTTCCAGAAACCAGAAAAGTATCTGCGTTTTCCGTTTCCTCCACCCGTAAGGCAACGTTATTGCGCAATTCGGCAAACAAGCGCTCGCGCAGTTTGCGGGATGTGCTCCACTTACCTTCTCTCCCGGCAAACGGCGAGGTATTGACTCCAAAGGTCATGCGCACCGTTGGCTCTTCGACACGAATGGGTGGTAATGCTATGGGCTGCTCCGGGTCAGCCAGCGTTTCACCGATTTCCACACCTTCCAGACCGGCAATCACACCAATATCGCCTGCCAGAACTTCATCCACTTCCACTTTTTCAAGCCCTTGAAATACAAACAGATATCTGGCTCTTTCCGGCAATATTTCTCCCTGTAAGGTAATCCGCGCGATGGATTGACCATTGATAACCTTTCCAGCGCTCACCCGTCCAATCGCAGTTACGCCGCGATATTCATCGTAACCCAAATTGGTGACCAGCATCTGAAAGGGAGCATCCAAATCCACTTCAGGACAGGGAATATGATTTAAAATTGCCTCAAATAACGGCTGAAGGTCGGGGGATAACTCCGGTGTCAGCCCGGCCTGTTGGGTAATTGCGTTCGTATACACTACCGGGAAGTTTGCCTGGCTCTCGCTGGCACCCAGTTCGATGAACAAATCAAAAGTGTCGTTCAAAACCCGGTCAGGCTCAGCATCACGGCGGTCCATCTTGTTGATGACCACAATTGCCTGATGACCCATTTCCAGGGCTTTCTTAAGTACAAATCGGGTCTGCGGCATGGGTCCTTCAGCGGCATCCACCAGCAGCAGGACACCATCAACCATATTCATCACCCGTTCAACCTCGCCGCCAAAATCAGCGTGACCGGGTGTATCCACAATATTGATTTTGACCATTTCACCCGTTCTCGAGTCGGGAATCAGAACGGCCGTGTTTTTTGCCAGAATAGTAATGCCGCGCTCCCGCTCCAAGTCGTTCGAGTCCATCACCCTTTCTTGAACTTGTTGATTTTCTCGAAAAACTCTGGCTTGTCGAAGCAAACCATCTACCAGCGTTGTCTTTCCATGATCAACATGGGCAATGATCGCCACGTTGCGAATATTTTTTCTCTGAACTTTCATTTACAAACAACCTTTCAAACCCTTAAAAATATCAGACCTGTAATCTTATCAAATAATAGAGGTATTGAACAGGCACAATTTTGTGAAAAATTTAATGATGAATACTTTTTCTCAGGAGAAGAAGGTACAAACCGAAAATAATCAAACCAATCGAACCCGTATTGGCAATAAAAGACGGAGCATTACCGGGGTCGCCTCCAATATACAAACCCCAGCCAACCACAGCCATCACTCCACCTGGGATTAATGGCCACCAGATGAATTTGGTCGTCACAACCCGTGAAAAAAGGATGATAAACCCCCAACCTAGAGCAAAAATGGCGATCATCATACCCGTTTTAGAAAGCGCATTAACCGCCTGTTCTGTACCCCATGCAAAATAAATTCCCGGTCCAATTGTGATCAGCAAACTCCCCGGAATGATCAAACCAAAAATGCGCCAGAAAACCCCCCAGATTAACAAAACGACCCCCACACCACCGGCAATGAAAAGAACAAAGTCAACCCATCGAAGGGGGGTGACCAGAAAACATAATCCAATAAAAAACAAAATTCCACCCGGAATCATCGGCCACCAGACCCGCTGCGGGACAACCCAGCTAGAACCTGCGGTAATCAACGCCCAGCCAGCTGAAAATGCGATGATCAGCCATCCGATTCGCTGTTGGAAGCCGATCGGGAATGCTGAACTAAAATACAAAAAGCTTCCCACGCCTGCCCCAAAGATCAGGCCGCCAGCGATCAATAAACCCAACTTTTTAGCACGAGTAGACTCAACCAAAAAAACCGCCCCGCTGATTGGAAGAATAACCAGAACCAACCAGCCGGTTTTCAAAAACTGTTCTAATAAGATGGCTAAACCCACGGAAATGAAACCTATTCCAAGAATGTAGGGAAATTCCCTTTGAGGATTTGTTCGAACGGGCGGGATCTCGTTCACCATTTCCTCCTGTATTGAGTCAAATCTTACCCTGAAGTGATTCTAAGCACATCAAACACTGGTCACATTTCTGGTCACAATCCAGGCGGTTCAAATCAGACCTAACTCACGTGCCTTGAGGACCGCCTGCATGCGGTCGCGCGCTTCTAGCTTGCCAAGGATATTGGTCAGGTGATTTTTAACCGTTCCTTCCGCAATCACCAGAGTATCGGCAATTTCTTTGTTGCTCGCACCCTGAGCAACCAGTTTCAACACTTCCAGTTCACGCGAAGAAAGCTTTACCCCAATTTCATCTACATTGGTTTTTTGGGGTCTGACCATTCGGGAAAATTCTGCCATAACCTTCGCAGTAATGGACGGAAGCAGGAAGTATTCCCCACGGGCAGCTGAGCGGATCGCTTCGTACAGTTTTTCGGATGATACATCTTTCAACAGGTAACCCACCGCTCCGGCGCGCAGCCCTTCAAACACATCTTCATCGTCATCAAAAGTTGTCAGAACAATCACCTTGCATTGCGGCAGGCTGTCTTTGATCCGCCGGGTTGCCATGACGCCGTCCATCACCGGCATTCTCAGATCCATCAAAATCACATTCGGGCTCAAACTAACCGCCATGCGCAGCGCTTCTTCGCCCTGTGAGGCTTCACCGACTACTTCAAAATCAGGCTGCAAATCCAGCAATGTGCGCAGCCCTTCACGAAAGAGCGCCTGATCATCTACAAGAAGAATTTTAATTTTGGGATTCATGCCGGCACCTTAATCCTGAAACCAAACCCCTGTGGTTGATTTTCTAACAGGGTAAATTCCCCACCCACAATTTGAACACGCTCTCTTAAACCCATCAATCCAAATCCTTCCTTCAAATTATCAACCCCAACTCCATTATCTTGTACCGTCAAGATGACCCAATCCGGTGAAGAATAATCCAGATAAATGGACAGGTTACGCGCTTGTGAATGTTTACAGGCATTGGAAATGCCTTCCTGAACAGCCCGATAAAGAGTCCAGTATGTTGTAGCGCTTAGTTCTCTACCCGTACCGATGATTTGAAGATTGGGTTCGATTCCAAAAGATTTGGCACTTTCGAATAATTGTGGAATGATTTTCTCTAGAGGAAGATCCTGGTTGGGTTGACTGCGCAAAGTGCCCACGGATTGGCGGACATCTGCCAACGCTTCCTGTGTGAGGGAAGTTGCCTTTTGTAAATGCTCGGCGGATTTTTGCGGGTCATTCTTCAGCAGCGCATTGGCCGCTTTGATCTGCATGTGAATACTGGTCAGGTAATGACCCAATCCGTCATGAATTTCTCGTGCCAGCCGGTTACGTTCTTTGATAATGGCAAGATCCTCAATTTGAGCGGCATAATCGCGCAATTGTTGATTTGCCTGGGTCAGTTCACGCACCAGCCTTTCCACCTCTCGACGCGAAGCTTCCTCATTCAACGCCATTTGGGTAAAAACTACAATGAAAATCAGACCGGCAAAAAAGATGGGCAATCCTTCCCAAACGACCTGTAAGTTTTTAGAAAAGGCATAAACTGCTCCAACGTATCCCAACAAAATCCCAAATTGGATGAAGTAACTGATTCTTCTTGGAAGCAAAATGACCGCATGCCCGGCAAGGGGAAGCAATACCATGGCATTAAAACCCGCCCCCTTACTGAGGTACACGATCCAGGCTCCCAGGAATATTTGAATCACAAAATAACCAATACTTAGAATTGAATTTTGTAACTTTACACAATAGGCAAATCCATAAATCCCAACCGCCAGATAACTGGTTCCCAGGACAATCATCAACACAATTTCCAGAGGTGTGGCTGCCTTCATTGAACTGAAAGTAGCGAAAAAGGAGGCCAAAACCACTACCGCGAAGGCCAAATCGGCATCACTGCTGGTGCGTATCCGCGAGTCGGATGGTTGGTTCATCACCAAAATTATAACCCTGCCGCGATGATTAATAACTGAAAAACTTGAAGTCCAAAAATGTTGAGATTATAATCCCACAATATCCAATTCACTCGTCAAGAGAGAGGCAGCCATGACCATATATCATTCCCCTCGCGCAACTCTGAAAGTTAATGACAAAGAATATTCTTTCTTCCCTCTGGTAAATATCAACGGCATAACCATCGAACAATTGAACCGCCTGCCTTTTTCGATCCGTATTCTCCTGGAAGGGGTGCTTCGTAAAGCCGATGATGGGCAAACTAACCCTACAGACATCACAAATCTCCTCAACTGGCAGCCCCTCCAGGAGAATCGTCCCACCATCCCCATCTTCCCCGGACGGGTAGTGCTTCAGGACTTTACCGGTGTGCCAGTGATGAATGATTTAGCCGCTATGCGCTCTGCACTCGCAAAAATGAAAGACGACCCCCGCAAAGTTAACCCGGTCGTCCAGGTTGATCTGGTGATTGATCATTCCATTCAGGTTGATTACTACGCAAATCCCGATGCTTACCGCCTCAATGCCGAGTTGGAGTTTCAACGCAACCGTGAACGCTACGAATTTCTCCACTGGGCACAAAAAGCCTTCAAGAATCTTCGCATCGTTCCACCAGCTTCGGGAATTGTCCATCAGGTCAATCTGGAATACCTTGCCAGTGTTGTTTTAACGCGGGAAGAAAATGGCTCTATTCTCGCCTACCCGGACACCCTGGTTGGCACCGATTCACATACCACCATGATCAATGGTCTGGGCGTAGTGGGTTGGGGTGTTGGCGGAATTGAGGCGGTTGCGGCAATGCTGGGAGAACCGATTGAAATGGTTTCCCCGGATGTGATCGGCGTCCGGCTGAGTGGCAAGCTGCGCGAAGGTGTAACCCCAACCGACCTGACTCTCTTTATCATCCAATCTTTACGCAAAATGGGGGTCGTAGATAAATTCGTCGAATTCTTTGGTCCTGGTCTTGACCATCTGGCAGTCGCTGACCGCGCCATGATTGCCAATATGGCTCCGGAAAGTGGTGCAACGATGCTCTATTTTCCGGTAGATCATCTCACGCTCGATTATTTGCGATTAACCAATCGGCCGGATTCGCTGGTTGAACTGGTGGAAACTTATTATCAGGCTCAACTCCTCTTCCGCACTTCTTCAACGCCTGACCCGGAATACACTCAGGTGCTGGACATTGACCTTTCATCCATTGAATCATCCATCGCCGGGCCTCGCCGTCCACAAGACCGAATCCCCCTCGGCGCTGTTCGCTCCGTATTTCAACGCTCCCTGACCGCCCCAAAAACTGAAAACGGCTTCGGTGTCCCTCCGGAAGAACTTGGCCGAAGTGCACTCATCCCCGATAATGGCAAAACCAGCGAGTTGAAGCATGGATCGGTGGTAATTGCTGCAATTACCTCCTGTACCAATACTTCCAACCCGTTTGTGATGATGAGTGCCGGGCTGCTTGCCAAGAAAGCCGTTGAAAAAGGACTGAAGGTCAAACCCTTTGTAAAAACTTCGCTTGCACCGGGTTCTCGTGTAGTTACCGATTACTTGAAAGACGCAGGCCTGATGGACGACCTGGAGGCATTAGGCTTTTATCTGGTCGGTTATGGCTGCACGACCTGTATCGGAAATGCCGGCCCACTGCCCGAGAAAATAGTGCAGGCTATTAAAGAAAACAATCTGGTCGTTGGAGCAGTACTCTCTGGTAACCGCAATTTTGAAGGACGGATCAGCCCTCACACCCGCGCCAACTTTCTGGCTTCACCGCCGCTGGTTGTAGCGTACGCGCTGGCCGGAACGGTGGATATTGACTTATTGAATGAACCGCTCGGCATTGGAAAAGACGGCCAGCCAGTTTTTCTGAAAGATATCTGGCCCTCCTCGCAGGAAGTTGAAGAACACATCCATCGTCATATCCGCCCAGAAATGTATGCGGATGCCTACGCCGCCATTTTCCAGATGAGCGAATTATGGAATCAGATCCAAAGCGGCGAGGACTTACTTTACCGCTGGAACGAAAACTCGACCTACTTGCAGGAACCACCCTTCTTTGATCTTCAACCATCCGGCGGTAAGGACATCTTGAACGCACGCGTATTGGCACTTCTCGGCGATTCGATTACCACCGACCACATTTCACCGGCTGGCAGCATTGCGGTCAACAGCCCGGCCGGGCAATACCTGATCAGTAAAGGCGTACCGCCCTCTGAATTTAATTCCTACGGCTCAAGACGCGGCAATGACCGCGTCATGACCCGCGGTACTTTTGCCAACATTCGACTGAAAAACCTGCTTGTACCCGGAGTTGAAGGCGGTTTTACCCGTCACTTTCCCAGTGGAGAGCAGATGACCATTTACGATGCTGCAATGCGCTACCAATCTGAAGGTGTCCCGCTCATCATTCTGGCTGGCAAAGAATATGGTACCGGCTCAAGCCGGGACTGGGCGGCTAAAGGAGTTCTGTTACTGGGTGTTAAAGCCATCATCGCCGAATCGTATGAGCGTATTCACCGTTCCAATCTGGCTGGTATGGGCGTCCTGCCTCTGCAATTCAAACCCCATGAAAACGCTCAGACTCTCGGCTTGAAAGGTGATGAAATTTATAGCATAAAAAACATCGGGCAGGATTTGTACCCCGGCAAAGAGGTCATTATTGAAGCGCGCTCTCAGGATAACTCCATCAAAACCTTCTCAGCATTCGTTCGGCTGGATACCCCCAAAGAAATCCAGTATTACCTCAATGGCGGAATCATGAACACCATCCTTGCCCAACTCAAAGGCAGGAAGATTGAAACTTTGCAAAATTGATTCTTGACAAAACTCAGAAACCTGCGTATTATCATGAACAACAATAAGGTTGCCCGAAATGAAAAATCTCTCTGCTGAACTCCGCTTCCGTCGTCTGCTGACAAACCCGTATTTCCACGGGGTGGTCGGCATTCATGGAGTTAAACAGTAAGAAAAAATTTTCCTCATCTGTAATCCAATGCCCTCCCAGCCGTGGAGGGCATTTTTTATTCCAACAGATCATAAGGAGCTTAATCATGAAAAAGAACGGAAAATCGAAAATCAAAAAAGTTGTTTTGGCTTATTCAGGCGGGTTGGACACCTCAGTGATTGTTCCATGGCTGATCGAGAACTACGGCTGTGAAGTCATTTGTTACACCGCCGATATCGGTCAGGGTGAAGAACTCTCCGGGTTGCCGGCCAAAGCCAAAGCCAGCGGTGCATCCAAAATCTATATTGAAGATTTGAAAGAGGAATTTGCCCGCGATTACCTGATGCCTCTCTTAAAATCCGGGGCAATATATGAACGCAAGTACCTGTTAGGCACCTCTGTTGCCCGCCCGCTGATCGCTTACCATCTGGTAAAAACCGCCCACAAAGAAGGCGCAGATGCAATTGCGCACGGCTGTACCGGCAAAGGCAATGATCAGGTGCGCTTTGAGCTGACCGCCATGGCGCTTGACCCGCGCTTAAAAGTAATCGCCCCATGGCGCGAATGGAACATACGTTCACGCGAAGATGCTCTGGCATATGCACAATCGCGCAACATTCCGGTTTCCTCAACGCTCAAATCCATTTACAGCCGCGATAGAAATCTTTGGCATTTATCGCACGAAGGCGGATTACTGGAAGATCCGTGGAATGAACCGGAAGAGAGCATGTATCAAATGAGCGTTTCACCTGAGAACGCCCCCGACCAACCCGAAATGATAAGCCTGGAGTTTGAAAAAGGCATTCCGGTAAAACTTAACGATACTTCGTTGCCACCTCATGAATTGATTGCCACCCTGAACGAGATTGGTGGACGACACGCAATCGGCAGAGTAGACCTGGTAGAGAACCGGCTGGTGGGAATGAAATCTCACGGCGTTTACGAAACACCCGGCGGGACTATTCTTATGGCTGCCCACCAGGAACTGGAAGCCCTGTGCCTGGATCGGGATACGCTCCACTTCAAGGAAATCATTGCTCACCGCTACGCCGAACTGGTGTATTACGGGCAATGGTTCACCCCCCTGCGCGAAGCGCTTGATCAATTCATTAACAAAACCCAGGAACCGGTATCCGGCATTGTAAAACTCAAATTGTACAAAGGCAATATCATCATCGCCGGACGCAAAAGCCCGGAAAGTTTGTACCGCGAGGATTTTGCCACCTTTGGGCAGGACGATGTTTACAATCAAAAAGATGCTCAGGGCTTTATCACCCTGTTTGGATTGCCGATGAAAGTTCAGGCAATGCGCAAAATACACAAAAAGACCCCGGCTCAGTACGACCAACCCGATTACACCAAATTCAAACGCGATTAACGGAGGATGTGACTGTGACCAAATTGTGGGGAGGACGCTTTTCATCTCAAACCGACTCGCTCGCCGCTCAGTTGAACGCATCCATTGCGTTCGACTGGCGGCTTGCGCCGTATGATATTCACGCTTCCAGCGCGTGGGCTGAAGAGCTGGCTGAAATTGGCATCTTGACGGCTGAAGAGCATGAAAAAATCCAGATTGGATTAGAACAAATCATGGTAGAAGTGGAAAAGGGAACTTTTCGTCTTCAGTCAGATGATGAAGATGTTCACACTGCCATCGAACGGCGCTTGTTTGAATTGATCGGCGACCCTGCCGGTAAACTTCATACCGGTCGCAGCCGCAACGATCAGGTCATGACCGATTTTTTACTCTGGCTTAGAGATGCTGCCGATGAGGTTGACGCCAGCATCCAAAATCTGCAAGCTGCTCTGATTTACCGTGCCGAAGCGGATTTAGGCGTTATTGTTTCTGGCTACACGCACTTACAACGCGCTCAACCCATTCTTCTCTCTCACTGGTGGCTGTCCCATTTTCATCCGCTTTACCGTGACAGGCAGCACCTCGCTTTTATCCTCGAACAAGCCAATCAGATGCCCCTCGGTTCTTCGGCCTTAGCCGGCTGTCCCTACCCGATCAACCGCTTCAGGCTTGCCCAAAAATTGGGCTTTGCAGCACCCTCCCCCAACAGTCTGGATGCAGTTTCCAATCGCGATGCGGCAGCCTCGTTTCTTTTCTTTGCCTCTCTTCTCACCATTCACCTGTCGCGTTTAGCCGAATCGCTGATTTTATATTCCACCTCCGAATTCGGCTTTATTGAACTACCCGACGCCTATACCACCGGTTCTTCCATAATGCCGCAAAAGAAAAATCCGGATATGCTTGAATTGACCCGCGCCAAAGCCGGAAGCACCATCGGCTTATTAACCGGTTTCCTGAGTGTTTTAAAAAACCTTCCTTCCGCCTATGATAAGGATTTGCAGGAGGATAAACCGGCCGTATTTTCAGCGTTCGATATCCTCACCGTCTTGCTTCCGGTTATGACTGGAATCCTCCAAAACCTGAAAGTCCATTCGCAAAGAGCGGCAGCAAGCATTGATGCCACCATGCTGGCAACCGAAATTGCCGATTTTCTGGTTTTACAGGGCATCCCCTTCCGAAAAGCTCACCGGCTGGTTGGTGAGCTGGTGCGCGAATGCCTCGATCAGGGCATTTCTTTAGTGCAGGTTTCCTCTTCTCGTTTGGCTGAAATCCATCCCCAACTGCCAGGAACTATTTCTGCTTTGCTTGACCCGCGCAATGCCATCGAACGACGCTCCCAATTTGGCGGGACTTCAACCGATTCGGTTAAGTTTCAAATTCAACAAGCCCGGGAATTTCTGGTCAGAAGAACCTGAACAGCCACCTGAAAAACATCCTTGACTGCGACCCCAATGCCTGTTAGGATAAAAACATCAAAAGTTATGGAGGTAAATTCATGAAAGCGATTAATGAAAACGAAATCAAGCCTGGCGAAAGCATCGAAGAAACTCATACTGCGCCCGTCTTTCCAATTCTTCTCGACCTGGATGAGGAAACGATTCAAATTTTGCTGGATGACCAGATAGCCACTGGCGGTTAAGACCATATCCTCTCATTTGCAGTTTCGACGGGCGCGGAGAAGATGAACACTATCCCTCCGCGTTTTTGATTAATCAGATTAATTCACGAATTCAACCCTCTTTCAATCACAATGCATTCATCCTCACTCCCTTTGCAAAAAATCTTTCTGGTCATTCTGATCTTGATAGCAGCATGTACGCATTCTCCCCTGCCAGTAAATGAAACCTCGATTCCCCAACTTACTGTTTCTCCATCCTCGTCTTTTGTCACTTTAGGCCCAACTACTACCCCTCAACCCTCTTCAACACCAACAGCCACCTTACAGCCTTTGCTTACCCCCACCTCCTGGCCGTTCCCTGAACCAGCAGGCTGCCAAAAGCCGGAAGAAGATTACACCATCATCTCGGTAAACGGGGTTTTGCTGAATCAACGCACCTACTCCATGCTTGTTCACGCAGCCGAAATTTACCAGGGTGAAATTGATATTCTTGGTTATGCGATTACTCAGGGATCATATACCCATCAGGTAGAGGCCAGCTTTGGTACCCACGCCGGTGGCGGAGCGGTTGATCTTTCCGTAATGCGAAAAGGCACCTACACCATTCTTTGGCAAGAAATACCCCCGCTCATTGATGCTTTACGGGTTGCCGGTTTTGCAGCCTGGCTGCGAGATTTAGATGAACTGTATCCCGGCTCTCCCATTCATATTCATGCAGTTGCAATTGGGGATCGGGATTTATCCCCCGCTGCGGTTCAGCAACTAACTGGCGACTATGGATACTTCCGGGGATTTTCCGGCTTGCCGCCAGGTTACGGGGGTCCCAGTCTGGATCGCCATGGCGGTCCAATCCTATGTCAATGGATGATCGAAGCCGGCTACCGCGACCTGCAGCCTACCCCCACCCCCGATCCAGTTGGCGATCAATTGGATTGTCACAAATGTCAGGTCAAGTAACTTTAGTGATATCAGCCAGGGCTGCCCGAACTGCCAGTTCAACATACAAAGCTGCAGCCCAGCCATATATCGGTGCATGTAAAACCTTTTGTTCATTTGAAAAACGACTGGCAAGCAAATTTAACAATTGCGCACAAAGAAGGTTGCCAGCTTCTGCCAGGCCGCATCTTTCCAAACCTTCCAGCAGCAAATAGTATATACTCAACCATTCCGGGCTGCGCCATAATTTTTGGCTTTCGATTTCCGTACTTTCGAGAAGAATAGTCGGTAATGGAAAATTCCTCCAAACGCCATCTTCATCGGATAAGTGCCCTATCATTTTGCGGGTTGTATCCGCTTCGCAATCCCCACATAGTAGCCCAATCAGGCTGAGCGGGGTTGGCACACATACCGGTCTTCCCTGTTGTTGCATCCAGAAAAGTCCACCCTGAGCAGTTTCATCATCGCTCTGAATTTGGGAAAGCAGCCGCTCGGATTGTAATTTCCAGAATTCTGAATCCGCAAATTCGCCAAGTGCCTGCGAGATTTTTGCCATGCAATCCATTTGAAGATACAAAAAAACGCTCAATTCGGGAGAAATGTTGCCCGGCATCTCTTCCAGAATTACCGGGTCATCCATGTCTTCCGCAAAGAGGGAGTGGCCTGACGACGAAGAAAGGCTCAACCCTTGATCGATCAAATTGAGCCACCATTTTAACCAGCGGGATAAACCATCATAAATCTCATTCAGAAATTCGATGTCCCCATCGCGTTCGAACAGTTTCCAGACAGTCCACGCCAGTAAAGGTGGACGCGACCAGTCTGCCTCGGAAGGTTGATCGCGCTTGATGATTACCCCGCTCTCGTAAATGCCATCCGGAATCATTCCATTCGGGGCCTGATGATCAAAAAATATTCGTAATTGATCTTGAGCCAGTTTTCGGTCAATGTGACGATACGCCATCGCATAAAAACAGGCGTCCCATTGCCAGATGGTGGTTGTGTGCTTTTTGGAAGAAACCAATACTTCCCGACTCAGGTAAAACCGGGTTGAAACCAAACCAGCCCGTAGTATCCACCACGCAACTTGATACCGGGCATCCATCCCGGCAATCTTGGGTACCCTTGCAAACCAATCCTGCCAAATTTGGGCGGAGCGGTTCAAAACGATTTTCGGGTCGTTGATATAACGCGCAAGACCAAGCCGGGTTGAAACATGCAGTAAGATGCCGCCGCAATTTCCACCTTCCACAACCAGACTGAACTTCCACCCTGAACCCGGCAATTTTTCCACAGCATGGTGGAGGATCTTTCGATTGGTCGAATAAACCAAGCGGGTGCGATCCTCCCCCTGCGCAACAGCCACTCCACCCCGTCGGTCAGTCACTACTTCGCTCAGGTTGATTTTACCGCTCAAACCACACGCCTGATCTGGAGGAGAGATCAAGATATTCTCTCCATCCTCAAAAGTCAGGTAATACTTTCCAATTTTAGTTTCAAAAATCAGGCAATGCGGATAGGTTTCCACAGAAAATTCGAGGGAATTTCCCTCACCATCTAAAAAATTAATCTCTTCAATCAGTGCGGGCAGATTTTGCCCGAATCTCGTGGCAATATCCTGAGAACGCAACCGGTCGGTTAACCGCAGGCTGATTCCGTTCTTTTCTGCAGTTATACTTAACCTCGATCCGCGAGATGTAAATGGAATATGACGGATATCAAGAATATTGTGAAAATCACTCAAAATGGGAAAATCCATATCCAATTCCTTGTGCATTCAATAAGAAGATTCTAACACCATTCACGTCAACTCATCCTCAAAGGGCATAAATCGCCTGGTACTCACAAGCATTTTTACAAAACTGGCAGCCGATACACAAACCTGGGTGAGTAAGAAATGGACGGTTTTCTAATCCTTCCCCTGCATTGGTAATTTGAATACATTTTACCGGACAAGAGGAAACACATTGACCGCAACCGTTGCAGCGCAAATAATCCCAGGCCGGTCTGAACCACTCCCGGATGGGAATTCTGCTGGTAACCCTTCCTGCATCGTCAAGAATTACTCCATAACCACAAACACGACCACACACCCCACAGGAAATGCAATGTGGTTCAATAATATGCCGTTTTTTCTTGTATCCTCGGATCGCCTTCACCGGGCACCATGACCGGCACATCCCACATCCAGCACAATCCTCAGTAATTTGATACAATCATCCCTCCACATAATTATCTTACTGCAAATTGTGAAAAATTTCCTTATTTCAGGTGAACCTTGAATTCACAGCCATCCTTTTTTGTTGGAAACATTCCGGTTTTTGGCAATCTCATTCTTTCACCAATGGATGGTCTTTCAGAGCGGCCGTTTCGCTCCCTTGTCCGCAAACTGGGTTCTGCTATGTCTTACACAGAGTTTATCAATGCATTGGATATTCTTGCGAATATCCAGCGCATCCAAAAGAAAATTGCCTTTTACGAGGTTGAAAGACCGGTGGTGTTTCAGATTTTCGATGATGACCCTGCCCGTATTCTTAACGCAGCCCAACAATTGATTCCTTTTCAACCCGATATCATTGACCTGAACCTTGGGTGTTCGGCCCGGCACGTTTCCAGCCGCGGAGCCGGAGCAGGGCTTTTACCTCATCCGTTCAAAGTTGCCGAAATCATTCGCAATCTGGTAAAACATCTGCCCGTACCGGTTACCGCCAAAATACGGCTGGGTTGGGATGAACAAAACCGGAACTATTTAGAAATTGCCAGAATTGTTGAAGACAACGGCGCTCAGCTGATTGCCGTTCATGGTCGCACCAGGGCACAGGGATATACTGGCCGTGCAGATTGGGATGCCATCGCTGAGGTCAAAGCATCTCTGCACATCCCGGTAATTGCAAACGGGGATGTCCAAAATGTTGCAGATATCCAACGCATACTCTCCCATACCCATTGTGACGGTGTCATGATCGGCCGGGCAGCTTTGCAAAATCCATGGATTTTCTGCCAGAAAGACCGCTGGCAAGTTTCCCCTCAAGAAGTAAAAAGCTGGATCATGTTACACCTCAATGAAATGGTCGAGTTCCACGGCGCTGATCGGGGTGTAATATTATTCCGAAAATATCTCAAACGGCTTCTAATTCCCTACCAGCTTTCCGATGAATTCCTGCTGCCTCTGTTGACAACAACCGATTTAGACTTGTTTAAAGGTCATCTTGGTGATTTGTTCCATTTTCTCATCGAACAAAAATCTTAAAATTTCAAATTTCATGACAAATACAATTTGGAAATCAAGACATTTTTTGCTATACTGTTTTTTATAAAAAGTTGTATGACATCTACCCATCCTTAACCCGCCCTCAGGAAAGGGTTACCCCCTCAATGCCATCCAAAAGTGAATATTCCCGACTACTCAATCGTACCATTGAGGCCCTCCTTCCTCTTCTGGCTGTCCCGGTGGCTTTGATCATCGGCGCAGTGTTAATTTACGCATTAGGTGTAAATCCTTTTCAAGCTTACGGAACTCTCTTTCAGGGTGCCTTCGGCAATGTTTCCGGTTTCACTCAGTCACTGGTAAAAGCAACCCCCTTACTCTTAGTGGGACTGGGGGTCACCATTGCCTTCCGCGGCGGGGTGATTAATATCGGAGGCGAAGGGCAGTTGATTGTCGGTGCGCTGGCAGCAACTGCCTTTTCAATTGGATTTTCGGAGTTGCCCCGAATAATTCTACTACCCCTGACTTTATTAGTCGCCGCCCTGAGCGGTGCGGTCTGGGGGGGAGTACCGGGTGTACTCAAAGCCCGTTTGGGGGTTAATGAAATCTTAAGCACCGTAATGATGAATGCCATTGCGCTTCAACTTTCCAACTACTTGTTGCGCGGCCCGATGATTGACCCGGCCGAAATTGAACGCGGCACTCAGATTGCTCAGTCGGATTTACTTCCTCAGGCAGCATGGCTGAGCCGCCTGATGCCGCGCACCTTACTCCACAGCGGTGCAATTTTGGCTGTGGTCATGGCAGTATTGGTGTACATCTTCCTGTGGCGCACCACCATCGGTTACCGCATCCGGGCAGTTGGCTTGAACCCGGATGCGGCTCGTTATGCGGGTATTCCGGTTCAGTTTTATCAAGCCCTTTCATTGATCCTCGGCGGCGCTTTTGCCGGTCTGGCAGGCGGTGTTGAAGTTAGCGGGGTTCATCACCGGATGATGGAAGGACTCTCAGGAGGTTATGGCTTTTCAGGTATTGTGGCTGCTCTCTTCGGCAAATTGCACCCGTTGGGTGCAATACCCGCTTCGGTTCTTTTTGGTGGTTTGCTGGTCGGTGCCGACCGGATGCAGCGCGCAACCCAGGTGCCCTCGGCCCTGATAACCGTTTTATTAGGTTTGGTGGTCCTTTTTGTGGTCAGCAGTGAAATCTGGGCTCGACGCCGCGCGCGGAGGAGGGAAACTCGTGGCTGAACTCTTCACCCTGCCCGTTTTATTAGGCATCATCTACTCCGGTATCCGCCTGGCAACCCCTTACCTTTATGCTGCCATCGGTGAAACCTTCGCCCAACGCTCAGGGGTGCTTAACCTCGGGGTGGATGGCATCATGCTGATGGGTGCATATACCGGCTTCTACGTTGCGATGAAAACCGGGAACTTGTTTTTAGGTTTGATGGGTGCGGCCATTGCAGGGCTTCTGATGGGATTGCTCATGTCGGTTGTCAGTGTTTCTCTGCAGGCCGAACAGGGTATTAGCGGCATTGGTCTCAATTTATTCGGTTTGGGTCTTTCCACCCTGCTCTTTAAAGTAACCCTCGGCGGGGTTGAGTCAATCCGCGGTTTTCAGCCCATCCGAATTCCATTATTGGGTCAAATTCCTTACCTCGGCGATATCTTCTTCAATCACAATTTATTGGTTTATGGCGCATTTTTACTGGTTCCGCTTGCCAACTTTGTATTGAATAAAACCACCTTTGGGTTAAAAGTCCGCGCTGTGGGTCAAAACCCACAAGCTGCCGACACATTGGGTGTCAACATTGTTCTGATTCGATACACTACCGTCTGTCTGGGCGGGATTCTTGCCGGTATTGCTGGCGCGTCCCTTTCGCTTGCCTTGATCAACCTGTTTCAGGAAAACATGACCAGCGGGATGGGTTTCATTGCCGTTGCTTTGGTTTACTTTGGCGGCTGGCGGCCGTGGGGTGTGATGGGCGGTGCGTTACTCTTCAGTTTTGTCAACGCCTTACAGCTTTGGGTACAAGTCAAGGGTATCAATATTCCATCCGATATTGCGGTGATGATGCCTTATATTCTCACCATTGTTGCCCTCACCCTATCAGGCAGACGCGCCCGTCAACCGCAGGCATTGACCAAACCTTTC
Organism: Bellilinea sp.; assembly: GCF_053501535.1. Taxonomy (NCBI): domain Bacteria; kingdom Bacillati; phylum Chloroflexota; class Anaerolineae; order Anaerolineales; family Anaerolineaceae; genus Bellilinea; species Bellilinea sp. Next base: position 153,405 of record NZ_JBRCOK010000025.1, read on the forward strand.
GAGAGAGGTGAGAATTAACGTGTGGACTGGAGAAATGATTCTTTCCGACAGGAGGTGATCCGGGAACGCACACACCAATCAATTATAAAAACGGCTATTCCATCTGTTATCCACCCATTTCCCTGTTTTTTGGAGGAGTAAAAAATGAAAATGTCAATTGTTCGGATTGCACTGCTGGTTGCCCTTGTATCACTCTTGGTGAGCGCATGTGCCCAGCCCGCGACCCCCACTCAGCCCGCACAGGAAGAAAAACCCTTCCGTGTGGCAGTGGTGATGCCCAGTACAATCACCGACCTTGCCTTCAGCCAATCTTTCTTTGAAGCCTTGAAGAAAGTTCAGGAAGAGGAAGGTGGACCATCCAAATTTGAAATTGCCTACTCAGAAGGCATGTTCAACGTTCCCGATGCTGCCGCTGCCATCCGCGATTATGCCGCCCAAGGTTATGACCTGGTGATTGCACATGGTTCCCAATACGGCACTTCACTTTCTCAAATTGCCCCAGACTTCCCTGAAACAGCTTTTGCCTGGGGAACATCCCTCGACACATTTCAGAAGCAGGGCATAAACAATGTTTATGCCTATCAGGCTGAATCTCAGGAAGGCGGTTATGTACTCGGAACCATTGCCGCGTTAATGAGCAAAACCGGTGTGTTGGGTGTCTGCGGGCCGGTCAATGCTGGCGATGCCAAACTGTTTGTGGATGGCTTTGTTGCCGGTGCGAAAAATGCGAAACCCGACATTCAGGTTAACGTCACCTTCACCGGTTCCTTCTCGGATGTTTCGCTGATGGCCTCCGCAGCCGAAACCCACATCGCCGCCGGCGCCGATATGCTGACCGGTTCCTCGCAATCGGTGGTAGGCGCAATCGGCGTTGCCAAAGACAAAAGAGCGTACTGGTTCGGAACCCAGTGGGAACAAACCCCGGTTGGTCCGGAAACCGTCGTCGCCACACAGGTTTTTGACTGGACGATTGTGATTCGCGACATGGTCAAATCGGTGCGTGCCGGCGTGTTGGGCGGTAAAGCCTACACCCTCACCTTCAAAAACGGCGGATTGAAACTGGTCTACAACGACAAAGTCCCCGTGCCGGATGACATCAAAGCCAAAGCTCAGGAAACCATTGATGGCATCATGAACGGCACTATTGATCCGCTCAGCGGACCGAAACAATAACCTTTTTTATCAAAAGGGGGTGGCTTGCTTCCATTCAAGCCACCCCTTCTCTGCGGAAGTGAAAAATGAGTGATTTGCTCCCGACGGGTCACAAAAAGATTGAAGAAATGCGCATGGAGGGCATTGTCAAACGCTTTCCTGGCGTTCTGGCAAATGACCATGTCAATTTTGATGTCAAAGCCGGTGAAATTCATGCACTGCTCGGTGAAAATGGCGCAGGCAAAAGCACATTGGTTCGACAGCTTTATGGCCTTTACCGCCCCGATGAAGGCAAAATTTTTATCAATGGTGAGGAAGTCAACTTTCATTCCCCCAAGGAATCGATTGCTGCCGGCATCGGCATGATTCATCAGCATTTCATGCTGGTACCCGACCTGACGGTAGTGGAAAATGTTGCGCTTGGATTGCCTTCCTCCCGCGGAGTAATTTTGGACCTTGACCGCGTCCGAAAACGGATTGACATGCTTTGCCAGCAATACAATCTTAAAGTTGACCCGGATGCCTACATCTGGCAGCTTTCGGTTGGTGAACAGCAACGGGTGGAAATCCTCAAAGCACTTTATCGCGGTGCTGCACTGTTAGTGCTGGACGAACCAACTGCCGTGCTCACTCCACAAGAAGTGGATGATTTATTCATAACCCTCCGCCGCATGGCAACCGAGGGACATGCACTGATTTTCATCTCCCACAAACTTCACGAAGTCCTTGCCATCAGTCAGCGTGTTACTGTATTGCGTGACGGCAAGGTGGTGGGTACCCGTCCAACGGCGGGCGCCACAAAAACCGAACTGGCGCAAATGATGGTTGGCAGGCCGGTCATTCTTCAATACGAGAAGTCACCCCTTAAGATGGGGGACATTCTGTTGAAAATTGAAAATCTGGTTGTGCGTGGCGACCGCGGTACAGACGCACTCAAAGGTGTATCGCTGGAAGTTCATAGTGGCGAAATTCTGGGTCTGGCAGGCGTTTCGGGCAACGGGCAAAGGGAACTTGCGGAGGCTCTGGCTGGTTTACGACCGGTTAAAGCCGGGCGGATCATTCTCAACGGTGTGGATGTGACTCATGCCTCTCCTTCGGTACGGATAGCGACCGGCCAATCCTACATCCCGGAAGAACGCATGAAAGACGGTGCCATCAAAGATTTCAGTGTTGCGGATAATTTCATCCTTGAAGATCACACAAAATCGCCGTTTTCTTCGCGAACTTTTCTCAACTTTCGCAGCATCCGGCAGGTATCTGAACGCCTCGTCCAGGAATTCAATGTAAAAACCCCCTCTATTGATACACCCATAAAAAACCTTTCCGGCGGGAATATCCAGAAAATGATCCTTGCCCGTGAACTTTCCCGCAAACCAAAAGTGCTCATCGCTTCACAGCCAACCCGCGGGGTTGACATTGGCGCATCCGAGTACATCCATCAACGGCTGCTCGAACAACGCGAAGCCGGAACTGCCACACTCTTAATCTCCGAGGACCTGGATGAAATTCGCGCCCTTTCGGATCGTATTGCTGTCATCTACGAAGGAGAAATTGTTGGAATTGTGGACGGTAAAAGCGCCACAACCGAGGAATTGGGTCTGATGATGGCCGGCATCCGTGAAAGAACCCAGGTTTGACTTGCTTAATTCTTGAACTGAGAAGAATTGAGCCAGAAGTACTGTAATTTTGACGAAAAATATCGTAAAATAGTATAAAGAATCGGTGGTCGGAATCCGGCAGAAAGCCGGACCGGCGTCGGACCGGGATGAGTCCGTCGAAAAGTGCCGCCTTCCTAAAGGAGTCCACCGATCCGATGAATATCTGGCAAAAATATGTCATTCCCCAAAGCATTGAAGAAGCAATCTACTATCTGACTTCTGCTCCCGGCCCAGCCCGTCCAATCGGCGGCGGGACCGACCTCTTACTGGAAATCCAACAGGGACATCATCAACCGGTACACACGCTTGTGGATGTTACCCGCATTCCCGAATTACTTCGTCTGGAAGAAGTTGGGAATCAATTATTCATCGGCGCTGCCGTTCCCGTCAAAGTTATCACCGAATCTTCGCTTGTACGATACCATGCTAGCGCCGTTGCCGAAGCGTGCGGTTTAATTGGCGGCCCTCAGGTTCGAAATACGGCCACCCTTGGCGGCAATGTGGCTCATGCTCTGCCGGCAGCGGATGGGATGATTTCGCTGTTTGCATTTGATGCACAGGTAGAAATCGCCAGTCCGGCCGGCCGCCGCTTTCAGTCCATCCAGACACTTTTCAAAGGGCCCGGGCAGTCAACCCTCGACCTGAGTTCAGAAATTATTGTGGGTTTTTACCTGCCCTTGCGCCAGGCCGGTCAATCTTCTGCCTTCAGTCGGGTAATGCGTCCCCAGGGGGTAGCCCTGCCCATTTTGAACATGGCCGTCTGGATGGAACGAGACGTGCAAGTCATCCGTGACATCCACATTGCGATCGGCCCCTCCGGACCGGTGCCTCTTCGCGCCGTTCTGGTGGAACAGGAATTAATCGGTAAAACCCCTGATTTGGACACTTTGAAGAAAGCAAAGGAAGCCATTCACCAGTCCATCAAATTCCGCAGCAGCGCAATGCGCGCCAGTGCCGCATATCGGCATCACCTCAGTGAAGTTCTGCTGGAAGAAGTTATTGGTAAAGCCTGGCAACGGGCGTTTGAATTGGAGGCGGTATGAACGACCAAAATCAACTGACTGTCACAGTCAACGGAAAAACTTATCACTTGCCGGAAATCCCCGGCGAAATGCTGTCGGATTTACTGCGCTATCGTCTCAAACTGACCGGCACCAAAGTTGCCTGTGGTGAAGCCGAATGCGGCGCCTGCACGGTAATTCTCAACGGTGAACCGGTATTGTCCTGTTCTTTTCCGGCCGCCAAAGCCAACGGAGCAAACATCCTCACTATTGAGGGGCTTTCTGAAATTCATTCGACCCCTGCCCCAGATGGTGGGCAGATACCTCTTCACCCGTTGCAGCAATCCTTTATTGAATATGGTGCAGTTCAATGCGGTTTTTGCATCCCCGGTCAGATCATGACCTCTTATGCTTTACTGCAGCACAACCCGCAGCCCAGCGAAGAGGAAATAAAATACGCCCTCAAAGACACACTTTGTCGTTGCGCCGGATACCCCACCATCATCAACGCCATCAAAGCCGCCGCGAAGACATTACAAACCGGTCAGCCCATCCCCCCTCCATCGGTAGAACCTTCCAGCCACGCGGGGCAGTTTGTGGGAACGGTGCAGTCTCGCCCGGACGCCATCGCCAAAGTCACCGGCAAAGCAGTTTACACGGATGACATTATCTTCGAAAACATGCTTCACGCCCGCGTTAAGCGAGCCGGCATTCCATCCGGAATTTTACGCAAACTGGATGTTGAAAAAGCCCGCCGATTGCCGGGGGTGGCCGCCGTCCTCACCGCCGAAGACATCCCCGGTGAGCATTATCATGGGCTGGTCATTCCCGATTGGCCAATCCTGGTTGGAGTGGGGGAGCAAATCCGCACCGTTGGTGATGCGCTGGCAATTGTAGCCGCCGAAACCCGTCAAATTGCCACTCAGGCGCTGGAACTGATTGAAGCAGAGATTGAACCCCTGCCGGTAATTGATAATCCGGTCAAAGCCATTCAGGAAGATGCCCTGCGCATTCACAAAAACGGCAACCTCCTCAAACACATCAAAGTACGCAAGGGGGATGTTGAAGAAGGCTTTGCACAGGCCGATGTTATATTGGAACACACTTACCACACTCCCATGCATGACCATGCCTTCATGGAACCCGAGTGCAGTATTGCCCGCTTGACGCCGGAAGGACGCATGGAAATTTATGTCGGCTCGCAAATACCTTATTCGGACCGCAATCAGGTCGCGCGGGCGCTGGGGGTGCCCGAAGATCAGGTACGGATTATCGGTCAACTGATTGGGGGCGGTTTTGGCGGCAAGGAAGATATTGCCGGTCAAATCCATGCTGCCCTTCTGGCAAAAGCCACCGGTCGCCCGGTCAAACTGCTCTTTGATCGTCAGGAAAGCCTGATCGTCCATCCCAAACGTCACGCCACCCAGATCCGTGTCAAAGTTGGCGCAAAGCGAGATGGAAGGCTGACAGCAGTCGAAACTGAACTTTTTGGGGATACGGGTGCTTATGCTTCCCTGGGTGAAAAAGTTCTGACCCGCGCCACCACCCATTCCTCCGGCCCGTATGAGGTTCCGCACGTCAAAGCCGATTGTTACGCCATGTACACCAACAACCCGCCTGCTGGTGCTTTTCGTGGTTTTGGCGTGATGCAATCCGCCTTTGCCATCGAATCGATGATGGATACTCTTGCTGAAACCCTCAACATCCATCCGGTAGAATTGCGCAAGAAGAACGCCTTGAGGGTTGGCAGTGTTACCAACACCGGGCAGGTGCTGCGCGAAAGCGTTGGTTTAATGGAATGCATTGAAAGGGTCGAAGCCGAAATGAACCGTTTGAGCGGCGGTGATCCCTTTACACCAAAGCGGGTGGAGGGTGCCCCTCATCTGGTACGTGCCTGGGGTTTTGCGGTTGGATACAAGAACACCGGTTTGGGCGGCGGCGCTCCCGACAAGGCTGGTGCGGAGGTCGAACTGCGCCGCGACGGTACTTTTCAAGTGCGTTCGTCTTCCGCTGAATTGGGACAGGGTTTGCCCACCGTCCTGCAGGTAATTGCTGCGGAAGAGCTCAACCAGCACCCACGTCAGATTGATGTACTGCTCATGGATACCGACCTGACCCCGGATGGCGGGCCGACCACCGCCTCGCGTCAGACTTTTGTCACCGGCAATGCGGTTCGCCACGCCGCCCGCGCACTGCGCCAGTTGTTAACCAGTGAGCTGGCTGAGCGCTACGATGTCCCCCCTCAGGAAATCCGCTTCATTGAAGGTCTGGCTCAAGTGAATGGAAAACAAGTCAGTCTTTCCCATCTGGCAGAGCAAATGATCGAATCCGGCCGGCAGCCGCTCGCCTCCTACACCTATTGGGCGCCCGCCACCCGACCCTTGGGACAGGGAGGGGATATGCACTTTGCTTTTTCCTTCGCCGCACAGGCTGCGGAGGTGGAGGTCAACACGCGCACAGGCGAAGTAAAGGTTTTACGGCTGATCATTGCCAACGATGTTGGAACTGCGATCAACCCGCTTGGCTTGCGCGGTCAAATTGAGGGTGGGGCCATCATGGGCATTGGTCATGCCCTGACCGAAAACTTCATCGTGGAACAGGGCCGCGTAATCACCGACCGATTGGCACGCTACAGGATGCCTTCAATCACCCTCACGCCCGAAATCATCCCGATTGTGGTAGAACACCCGGTATCCGAAGGGCCTTTCGGGGCCAAAGGAGTCGGGGAAATCGTTCTCATCCCGACCATTCCGGCAATTACCAATGCGGTTTATCATGCCGTAGGCGTGCGCTTCGACCATATCCCTATAGATCAGGAAAAAATCTTGCTGGCGCTGAAGGAAAAGACTGCATCGGTCTGATATTGTACAAAGGTTATACAAACAACCAAAAAGGCTGACTTTCCTCCTCTCACTCGCTAAAATGAACGTATAGAAACGTTCGTTTTAGACGTGAGAGGAATTTTTATGGAACTCAACCGTTCAGCCAGAGGTTATCAAAGCAATCCCCTGCCCACACCGTTGATTGGGACATCGGATAGCACATTTCGTTTTCACCGCCATCAACTTTTCACCCTTGAACGGGCAAAAAATCTTAACCATTGGCTATGTCTTCCGGTTTCAGGTGAAAATCTGCTCCAGGAGTGGTTGAATCTGGAAAGGTTGTGGAGTGTTAAGAAAGTCACTTCAACCGAAATTGAACATACCCTCGCGATTGTTTCAAACGAATTCCACCGTTCCGCCATTCTGCGAGGCTTGCTCCGCAATCCTTCGGTCAATTTGACCGTTCAAATGCTGGATTGGATCAGCGATCATTCATTAAACAACTCACTGATTGTTCAGATGTTCAAACAAAACTTGCATACGCTTTCTGATCTCCATCCTCTTGCCAATCGCCTGATCTCCTTATTAGAAAACCCACAAACTTCTCCTCAGCGCACAACTGCCTTTCTGACACTGGCATCCCTCCACCCCGAACTGGCACTGCCCGATTCTCTGGTTGATTCTCTTTTGAATCGTTATCATGCTTTTCCATCGGTTGCATTTGGATTTTTGGAATATCTCGCTTCGCATCACAACTCCAATGTCCTGGCGCAATGGGTAGAAAAAACTCTCCAGCAGACCGAATTCCCCTATCCGCTCAATGTGGCGGTCTGGCTTTCAATGCGCCAAATACAGCCCTCCCTATTCGACCTGTACTTTCAGGTTCTTAATGAACTTCAACCAGAAAAGACGAGTTCAGTCAGCCGTCTCAAAACCTTTCTGAATGAATTAATCCTTATCAATCAAAAATTGACTTACTCATATAAAGATAACCCGGGCATAACCATCGCTCAATTCATGTTTCACGGCTCCATTGATCAACCGGGAGTTGGCGATAGCGGCGGTTTGTCTACTTTCCTCAGTCAACTCGGTAATGCCCTTGCAGAAAATGAGAATATCGAACGCATCATCACCTTCGTCACCGTGCCGGGTTCTTGCGATTCTGGAATACCATTGGTCAGCGGGGATCAAAGCCATCTGCGGGTTAATCTCCCGATTCATGACAACCAGTGGATTGCCAGAGACGATTTCCTGAGCCATCCCTTGCAGATAAAAACCCTCCTCCGCCTCATTCTACGGGAAATCCATCTTTTACCGGATGCCTTTCATTTGCGCTTCAACGATATTCAAACCCGCACTGTGGCTGAAATTGCCCTGGAGATGAATATCAAGACCATATTAACCCTCACTGCCGACCCTCACCGCGCCCTTGAAAAGCGCTTGGAAATCCATTCCCCCATGCAGCAGGAAGATTATCAATCCTTAAATGCCGCGCTTTTCCGTGTGCTGATTGCTGATCAACTTCTTCACCTGGCTTCTTCGGTCGTAATTCTGCCATCTCGAATGGGAATTGCCGATTTGCTCCCCTATTTTCCGCAACTTCCTCAACTGATTCGCCAAAAAACTTTTGCTCTCATCCCCGAAGGAATTGAAATTGCCCCCCCTGCCATGGTTGCTCAAGAGGAAATTCAACTCCTATTGACCAAAATCGGACGTTCAAAAGAGGATTTGTCCCACAGTCGCCGTCGCCTGATTTTAAATGTCGGTCGCCTAAGTCCGATTAAACAGCAAGACTTGCTGGTTGAAGCATGGCTGAATTCCGGGTTATGGAAAAGCGTTGACCTGATTCTAATCGGCGGGTCTCCGGTCAATCCAACCCCCACAGAAGAAAAAATGCTTCGGTCGATTAACCACTTATTGGAAAAATATCCCCATGCCCGCTCCAACTTTTTTCTTCTCCCCGCCCTTCCCAACCATCAAATCCGGGCTTTGGAAACACATCTGGCAGATGATTATCCTTTGAACCAGCCGCCTCTGTATGTCTGTTCAAGTCTCAAAGAGGAGTTCGGCATTGCCATACTGGAAGCCATGTCAGCCGGCTGGCTGGCAGTGGGACCTCAGGCAGGCGGACTTTCCAGTTACATTCGGGATGGAGAAAACGGCTTCCTGATGGATACTTCCGAATCTGCTTCTATTGAACAGAAACTGATGGAGATCCTGGCTGTGGAGGAAGAAAAATTAAAAACTATTGCTGCACGAGGACAGCAAACCATACGCCAGAATTATGATATCCGCTCGATTGCACGGTTACTGGCTGATCTTTATCTCAAAACGGTATCTTTTGCCATTCCCAAAACGCACCATGAAAACCATACTGATTATCAGCCCGCCGTTTTACTCACACTTTAACCCGCTGCTAACGATTGCCAAAGCCCTGAAATCCTCCGGCCGCGTTCAGGTCATATTCGCAACTGCGCCATCCTTTGAAACTCAAGTGACTTCCGCCGGGTTGAACTTTACACCATTAGAAATCAGTCCAAATGCCAATACCGGCATCGCAGAACAAACCCGCCAGAACCACCGTGAGGCTCAACGCTTGCAGCAATTTTTCAGAGCAACCCAGCGCGGGGCAATACCCACACTGTTGATTCAGACAAAACACCGCCGTTTAGACATGCTGCCCGATCCTCTGCCGATATATAACCAGATTCAACAACTTCAGCGTATCTGGCAGCCTTCGCTCTATCTGGTAGACCAGTTAAACTATGCTGTCACGCTCTCCCTATACGCTTTGGGATACCCTTTCCTTACCTTTTGTCCCGGACATCCCACCTATATTCCTATCGAAGACCAGACTTTTGGCGTTCCGTATGCTTTCCCATCTGCCATTCAACCGAGCAGCCGCGCTATCCACAGGTTGAAGTTGCTGGCGCAACAGACTGAGCAGGAATTTACGGCCATTTTTAACCGGTTTTTAGAAGAACACGCCCCCAACCAGGCGCAGGTTGAGAATGCTTTTGGTTTGGCTTCCTCACAGGCAATTCTGTTCAATTACCCTGATTTCGGTCACCTGCACCTCCAGCGCATACAGCCGAAAAAATGGTTCGCCGGGCACTGTTTTTCTCCAAATTCCTCCCTCGATCCGGAGTGGCGGGAGATCATCCATAATAACCGCCATGCCTCACCCAAAATCCTGATCAGCTTTGGCACCTTTCTGTCAGCACGCATGGATGTGCTCAAGAAGGTTTTGCAAACGGTGATAGCAGCATTTCCCCACGCATTATTGATCGCCGCCATTGGATCTCACTCCTCAGAATACACTGAATTCAACGATCCCCGCGTCATTTTGCGCGAATTTCTCCCTCAAACTGCTCTTCTCCCTTACATAGACCTGGTCATTCACCACGGCGGGAACAACACATTTACCGAAACACTCTACCACGCCAAGCCGATGATCATTTTTCCCTTTTCCAGTGATCAGTTCGCTATCGCCCACGACGCTGAGCGGTTTTCACTGGGTAAGGTTGTTGACCCCAATAACTTTCTTCCTGAAGATTTAGCGAGTAAAATTACATTGTCACTATCCGGGGAGTTCAATTCCTCCTTGAAAATCTGGTCAGAATTCAGTCAAAACCGCGGAGCATTTTATTTAGCTGAAGCAATTTTATCCCTGCTCTAACCAATTCGTATTTCCGCACCAACCCAAATCCCAGTAAAGGAGCAGCCAAATGGCAAAGCGTTACATCACCGCTGAAGATCTCTATCAATTTCAGGTGCCATCCGGCACAACCATCTCTCCGGATGGCAAAAACATCATTCTCTCCCTGCAGCGAGTAGAGAAGAAAAGTGAAAAGAAATATTCCAACCTATGGCTGGTTCCGGTGGAGGGCGGTCAACCGCGTCAATTTACCTTTGGCGATCAAAGCGATCATCATCCCGTCTGGTCGCCGGATGGGTCGCAAATTGCCTTTCTCTCCAACCGCCAGAACAAGGACAAACCCCCTGTACTGTACTTAATTCCTTTTCATGGCGGTGAAGCCCGTCCGCTCACCCAACTGGAAGGTGAAATTGGAGAAATCCTCTGGTCACCGAATGGCAAAAAAATCCTTTGTACGGTAAGGAAAATTGACAAAGAAGTCCTCCAACGGCAAAAAGATCCCGCCCTAAAGGATCTCAGCACCCCTGCCCGTCATTACGACCGCTTGTTCTACAAGCTGGACGGTTATGGTTATCTCCCGCATGAGCGCTGGCATTTATGGGTAGTGGATGCAGCCACCGGCAAGGCCACTCAATTGACCGATCACCCGGTTTGGGATGAGAACTTTCCCGACTGGTCTCCAGACGGAAAATGGATTGCGTTTATCTCCAACCGGAGCGATGATCCGGACTCAAACCCGGACCTGGATGACATTTTTCTGATGCCGGCCAACGGCGGCGAAGCCCGCCGGCTGCAAACACCGCCCGGCAACAAGTTTTCCTTGCGGTTTTCACCGGATGGTAAATGGCTGGCATACTACGGTCAGGAAGGGATCGGCAAGGGGTTCAAGAACATCGGCTTGTGGGTAATACCCACCGACGAATCACATCCCGCTAAAAACTTGACCGAATCCTATGACCTAAACGTCAGTGCCTGGACGATTAATGACATTGGCGGTGCAGTAACCAACCCGCCCCTTTGGAGCCCGGACAGCCAAACATTGTACTTTCCCGTAACCCTGCATGGTTCGAGTATTCTGATGAAAATTGGCCGCGATGGCGGCGGTTTGGAAACCATCCTCGGTGAGGGCGGGGTATTTCATACGCATAGTCTGGACCGCGCCGGTTCTCGCATCGCCGGTTTATGGGGCACTTTTCAGGATCCCGCTCAGGTTATGCTCTTGGACCTTTCCAGCGGCAGCCAGCGCGTCCTGACCCGCTTTAACCGGGATTTACTGGATAAAGTTGATCTTGGAGAAATCGAAGAAGTCTGGTTCAAAGGACCCGACCATAACGACCTGCAAGGCTGGATCCTCAAGCCACCCCAGTTTGATCCTCAAAAAAAATACCCCTCGATCATGGAAATTCACGGTGGTCCGCTGACCCAGTACGGAAAACTTTTCATGCACGAATTTTACTATCTGGCAGCTCAGGGCTTCGTCGTCTATTTTTGCAATCCACGTGGCGGACGCGGTTATGGTGAACAACACGCCGCCGCTATTCACGGCAATTGGGGTGACCGCGACTACGCCGACCTGATGGCGTGGGCTGATTTCATCGCCCAAAAACCGTACATTGATACAACCCGCATGGGTGTAACCGGCGGCAGTTACGGTGGCTACATGACTGTCTGGATTATCGGTCACACCCAACGTTTTCGCGCTGCGGTCACTCAACGTTGTGTCAGCAATTTTATCTCCATGTGGGGGTCCAGTGACTTCAATTGGGTATTCCAGCGTGAACTAAACGATAAACCACCTTTTGAAGCCTTAGACTACTACTGGCAGCGTTCACCAATCGCCCACATTGGAAATGCCAAAACCCCCACGCTGGTGATTCACAACGAAATGGACTTACGCTGCCCAATCGAACAGGGCGAACAGGTATATGTAGCCCTCAAACGCTTGGGTGTGGACACCGAAATGGTGCGTTTTCCAGAAGAATTTCATGGCCTCTCGCGCGGTGGTCGAACCGACCGGCGTATACTCCGCTTGAATCACATTGCTCGATGGTTTAAAAAATATCTGCTCGATGAACAACAATCTCATTGATCCTCATTATCCGCTGATTGATCTTCATCGTCACCTGGATGGCAGTGTCCGCCTGGAAACGATACTGGAATTAAGCCATACCCACGGTTTGCCCCTTCCTGCTCAGGACGTTGAAGGTTTACGCCCTTATGTGCAGGTGACAGATGCCCAACCGGGCGTGATGGAATTCATTGCCCGCTTTGAATGGATGACGAAAATCCTTGTCAATGAGGATGCCTGCCGCCGAGTGGCTTATGAATGCGTTGAGGATTTGGTAAAAGAAGGCATTGATTATGCCGAACTCCGTTTTTCGCCCTGGTTTATGGCAGAAACCCATCGCCTGAACCCGGTTGCGGTTATTGACGCGGTGGTGGACGGCGTGCGCGCCGCCAGCCGGGACACAGGTACGCCAGTCAACCTGATTGGCATTCTCAGCCGAACCTACGGTCCAGACATTTGTCATCATGAACTGGCAGCCATCCTCTCCCGCCGTGAGGAATTTGTGGCGGTGGACCTGGCCGGTGATGAAGCTCACTTCCCCGCCGAGTGGTTCGATTCTCATTTTTCCCTTGTCCGCGATGCTGGCTTACACGTTACAGTTCATGCCGGCGAAGCCGACGGCCCGCAAAGCATCTGGCAGGCCATTCAACGACTAGGTGCGGAGAGGATTGGTCATGCCGTTCAGGCAGTCAAAGATGAACGATTGCTGGATTACATGGCAAACCAGCGCATTGCGGTTGAAGTCAACCTGACCAGCAATGTGCAGACCTCAACGGTAAAAAATTACGCAGAGCATCCCGTGCGCCTCTTTTTGGATCGGGGAATTTGCACAACTCTGAATACCGATGATCCCGGCATCAGCGCCATCACGCTGCCATACGAATACAATGTCGCTGCTCCGCAGGCCGGCCTGAACAAAGAGCAGATTCGTCAATTACAAAAGAACGCACTCCAAGCATCTTTCCTTTCAGCTCAGGAAAAATCCAAACTTCTTTTAAAGAAAGGCGCGTTGCCTTCGTATGGGGATTTATGACTTTATCCTGGCTGGCGGCGGTGCAGCCGGCTTGAGTCTGGCGCTTCGTCTGGCGCAAGCCTTTCCCGACCGTAAAATTTTGATTCTCGACCGCGAGCCAAAACGCACCAATGACCGCACATGGTGTTTTTGGTCAGTTCATCCCAGCCCGTATCCAACGGCAACATTCCGCACCTGGGATAGACTGGCATTTTATGGGTTAAATTTTTCAAAGACTTATGTCCTTTCACCCTACTGTTACTACCTGATTCGAGGGATTGATTTTTACCGTCATGCCTATGACCGGCTGAGTAGCTTTCCAAATGTTCGATTTGAATATGGAGAAGTAGACCGGATCCAAGAAGACCAGGAGCATGCCTCGGTTTCGCTAAACGGCATGGCTTTTGAAGGCAAATGGGTATTCAGCAGCCTTTATGATCCCAAAAAAATTACCAAACAACCCCGTCGCTATCATTATCTGAAGCAACATTTTCGCGGTTGGGAAATAGAAACCAGTACTCGCTGCTTCGACCCACAAATGCCAACCCTTTTCGACTTTCGCATCCCCCAGGACGGGCAAATGCGCTTTATGTACATTCTGCCATTTTCGGAACGGGAAGCAATGGTTGAATATACCCTCTTTTCACCTGAACTGTTGACCGATGAAGAATATGATAGCGCTCTTCAAAATTACATAGCAGACACTTTGAAGATAAAAGAATTCCGGATCAAAGCCGTGGAAAACGGCGTGATTCCCATGTCCGATCAACCTCTACCCCGCAAACTGGGTGAGCGCATTTTAGCCGTCGGCACATTGGGCGGGCGGGTTAAACCTTCCAGCGGTTATGCTTTCTTACGTATTCAGAAAGATAGTGAAGCCATCGTGCGTTCCTTGCTTCAGCAAGGTCATCCTTTTGACCTTCCCGATTCACCATCGCGCTATCACCTTTTTGACAGCATCATGCTTCAGGTAATGCAGCGTCATGGCGGAGAAATGCACCACATTTTTACCCAACTGTTCCGAAACAACCCCATTCAACGGGTATTTGCATTTTTGGATGAAAACCAGAGTTTTCCTGAAGATCTGAAAATTCTGGCATCCCTGCCGCCATTGCCCTTTATTCGAGCGTTGCTGCGTTTGAAAGTTCTTCGCAGGGTGTAATCCGGCTAAGGAACGCTCAAAAGATCTCTCAAAGAATACACCACAATTCCAAGGTATTCTTTCAGACTGCTGGTGGTCATCGAGAGATATCCGGCATTCGGTAAAATATTGATTAATTGAGCTGCCGGGTTGTTTCGCCACAACTTTTGCCATTCCAAATCGGTTATCGAATAATCTGCTGGTGAAGGAATCACCTCAATTCCTTCTGCCCGGAAGAGGGCAACCGATCGCGGCATATGTTGTGCTGAGGTAACCAGGACAACCCTCTCAAGCTGCTTTTCTTTCAAAATTCGGGCGGAAAACTGCACATCCTCTGAAGTATTTTGAGATTGATCCTGCAATATCAGTGCCGCCTCTGGCACGCCCATAAAAACCATCAATTCCTTCATCTCAAATGCCGGCGTGGTTGTGCGCGCAGAAAGCCAATCAATATTCCCGCCGCTTAATAAAATGTAAGGGGCAATTCCCTGACGATAGAGCCGCACAGCATGAATTACCCGGTCACCGGCGCCATTGACTTCCACACCGCTGCGCGGCGAGTCGAATGACTCGGTTCCCCCACCCAGAACCACGATAACGTCTGCCTGAGGTAATACATCGGGAGCAACTATCTGCCTTTCCAGCCAGTAGGTCAAACTGAAAGCCACCCAGCGATTTCCGCCCAACCATAATAAAACAAGCGCAAGAATTACCAATCTCTTTCGCCAGGATTGCGGTATTCGGTTGATCAGACTGACCAAAAGCAGCATACAGGCCAGACCAAGTGGATAGATCAACAAGGGTAGAAACTTGGATAGAAAAACGAACATGATACGTCACTCCCTTAATTTCATTCCCAACTCATCTTAAACATTAACAAATCAACCCATGGGAATATCTTTTATGATACTCTTAAATTGAAATTACCAAAGGAGTTACAAAAGCATGAAAATCATCCGCTGGCTCAATTTGATTACACTTGTATTCACGGTAACGGTCAATTCTCTGGCGAATGCCTTGCCGATCAACAACCGTACCACCGGTGAGATTTCTGACTCATTTCCGGTTTTATTTACCCCGGCAGGTTATGTATTCGCCATTTGGGGATTGATCTACCTCTCATTAATTGGGTTTGCAATTTATCAGATTCTCCCCTCACAGCAGAATAATCCTCACATTAATCGCATCGGCTTTGGGTTCATTGCCGCCAACCTGTTCAACGCCGCCTGGATTTTTGCCTGGCATTACGGTATCATCCCCCTTTCCATGTTCTTGATGATTGGATTGTTAATCTCACTACTGGTCACTTACACCCGTTTGGGAATTGGCATTCAACCGGTACCACCTGTGGAACGCACCTTGATTCATTTTCCTCTCAGCCTGTATCTGGGCTGGATTTCTGTGGCGACCATAGCCAATGCAAGTGTCCTGCTCTACACTTGGAATTGGGACGGGTTTGGATTATCCGCAGAGCTATGGACTGCCCTGGTAATTATTGTTGGTGGATTGCTGGCCATTGCCATGATTCACTTTCGAAATGCAATCACCTATCCGCTGGTCGTTGTTTGGGCATTTTCAGGAATTCTCTTCAAAGCGGGCGGATCCGAAATGATTGCAAACATTGCTGGCGCAGTTGCGGTACTCATCCTGATCTTCCTGTTGTACTCCATGCTGCGCGCCCGTCAGTTGAAATTGATTTCCAATCGGGTTAATCGTGAAAATTTGCGCTAAACGATCAATTCTCGGTTATAATCTTTCTTGATGTTTCCGAAACAAATTCGAAATTGATCAGGAGTAAGCCATGAAAGAGAACCTTGTCCTTGTGCGCCATGGGCAAAGCCTGTGGAATTTGGAGAATCGCTTTACCGGCTGGACAGATGTTGACCTGACTGATATTGGCAAAGAGGAAGCCCGCCTTGCAGGTCAGCAGATGCTGGCGGAAAAATTCACTTTTGATTATGTGTTCACCTCTGTCCTCAAACGAGCCATCCGCACCCTTTGGATCATTCTGGACGAGATGGACCTGATGTGGCTGCCCGTGGAACGAGCCTGGCAACTCAACGAACGACATTATGGCGCGTTACAAGGCCTGAACAAAGCAGAAACCGCCGCAAAATACGGAAATGAGCAGGTGCATATCTGGAGACGAAGTTACGCCACTCCGCCGCCGGCCCTTAGCCTCGACGATCCCCGCCATCCTCGTTTTGACCCTCGCTACGCCAAGGTTGATCCGGCTCTGCTCCCCTCCACCGAGTCTTTGAAAATGACTTTGGAAAGAGTGATGCCCTTTTGGAACGAAAAGATCGTTCCGCGCCTGAAAGCCGGTGAAAAAATCCTGATTGTTGCGCATGGCAACAGCCTGCGGGCATTGGTCAAATACCTGGATAACATTTCCGATGAAGACATTACCGAGTTGAACATCCCCACCGGTATTCCGCTCGCCTATCAACTGGATGATCAACTGAACGTCCTTTCCCGCCGCTATCTGGCTGACGAAGAAGCAGTCAAAGCCGCTGCTGAAGCGGTTGCCCGCCAGGGTCTAGCCAAAAAAGAATAATAAGTGCCTGAGAACAATAAAAAATGGCTGCCTCTATCTAACCGGCAGCCATTTTCGTTTTCCTTTGCAGTTTAGTCGCCTCTCGTTCCAAAAATATAATCCCACAATGGCGAGGATACTCCAAAACGTTGATTGGGGGTCTTGTAATGATGGCGCATATGGTGACGTTTCAATGCCTTGAGAATCCCGCTGCGCATCGGCCAGTGATGCGTGGCATAATGGGTGATATCGTAAATCAAATAGCCAATAATAAACCCCGAGAAGACCATTGCCGTCATAAAAGGTGCCTGAAGCAAAACCCCAAACAGAACATGGTATAAACCATAGAAAACCAGCGCGAGGGGGATGCTGACCACCGGCGGCATGACCAAACGGGTCTTACATTGGGGTTGTTCATGGTGAACCCCATGGAAGAGATAAAAAATCTTTTCTTGCTGAGGAGTTTTGGGCTTGTAATGGAACAGAAAACGATGCAACAAATATTCGGCAAGGCTCCAAAAAAACAATCCCAACAGGAAACCAAACGGTAAAAAGAAAGCGGAAAGCGGTTGAGGTTTAATCCATACACCTCTGATAAAGAAAAACCCGGCAACCGGCAGCCAGAGAATTACCACCACGACCGGGGAAATATGCGTAAAAAATTCCAGAAAGTCAGACTTAAACAAGCGAATTGGCTCATCGCTATGGTTGATTTTGATGGTATCCATAACCTCACCTTATGAACTGGAATTATTCGATAATTTTAGGGAGAATTCAATTGGAGTATATCACAAGACAAATCAGAATATAATACGTTTGGCACAATTGAAAGGGATCACTGCCTGTGAATAAGCAACCCATCCGAAAGAAAAGTCCGGTCAGGCGGCTGCTTGCCGAACGATATTTGCTGATTTCGCTGATTAGCTTTGCTGCCAGCGTACTGGTGGTACGCTTATTTCTTGAATTAACCAATTACCCTCGCGTGGAGTTTGGCAATCTTCACATCGCCCACGTAATTTGGGGTGGTTTGTTTTTATTTGCTGCCGCCCTTTTGCCAATCATGTACGCCAACCGGTGGGCATTATTCTGGTCAGCCTTATTTAGCGGGGTTGGCTTCGGCCTTTTCATTGATGAAATTGGGAAGTTCATCACCCAAACCAATGATTACTTCTATCCCCCAGCCGCACCGTTGATTTACGCCTGTTTTCTTCTCACCGTGTTGATCTATGCGCAATTTCGCCGTCCACGCCCCACCACAACCCGCGAGGATTTGTATCATATTTTCAGCATGATGGAGGAGCTTTTAGATGAAGACCTCGATGAAGAGGAAAAATCCTTTCTGATCCAGCGATTGAATCATATCATCAACACGTCAAGCGATACGAAGCTGGTGCGATTAGCACAATCATTGCTGAGTTTCATGCAAAGCGAAATTCTCGCCAGCCCGGTAACGCCACCAAACAATTTACAAAAACTCTGGCAGCAACTGGTAACTGCAATGGAAGGCTTTTTTACCCGCCAGCGGATGTTCCTGTTATTGATTGGTGGCATGATCTGGCACGGTTTCATTTCCATTATGGGGTTATTTAACCTAACCCTTTTATCCATCCAGACCATCAACGGTCAACCAGAAAGATTCATTCAAATCATCCAAACCCTTCCTGGAAATATCCCACCTGATTGGTTGATTGTCAAAGCAGCCAGTCAGGCAGCCATCGGAATTTTTTCATTTGCTGCCGCCATCCTTCTTTTACTCAGACGCGAAGCATCTGCAATTCGCATTGGGATACTTGTGTTGACAACTTCCCTTACGGTGGTCAACCTGTTGGTCTTTTATTTGGATCAGTTTTCTGCTTCGATCAATGCCATCTTTGAATTCGCTCTGCTGCTTGGTTTGATCAACTATCGCCGCCGTTTCATGCAAGAGTCGAGTCTGGCCGATGCTGATGATCATGCGATCAATTTCAAGCCGGACGAAGAACAAAAACTAGCGGTTTGACCACAGTAATGCTGGCTGTACCATGCGTTAAATCTAGCAGGGCTCGCTCGACTTCTTTTTGTTCGGTAATTGGAATCTGAAAATGCAAGGCCACTTGATCGGTGAAAATTTCTTCCAACACCACACCTGAAAAATTTTCGATCAAACGCCTGACTTTTTGATAATCCGAATAACCTACATCACACACCAACTCACAAGCCTTAATCTGAATCGCAAGTGGCAGTTCAGCCAGAACCGCTTTGGCTGCCTGCTGATAAGCCTTGACCAGCCCACCAGTCCCCAGTTTTGTACCACCAAAATAGCGCACCACCACCATAACGATATTCCCAATCCCACTCCCTTTTAACACGCTCAGGACTGGTTTGCCAGCCGTGCCGGCAGGTTCACCATCATCATTGCAATGCTCAATTGTGGTTGTCCCGTGACCAATCAGGTATGCCGGCACATGATGGGAAGCATCCGGAAATTCAGCGCGTATTCCCTGGATTACATGGCGAGCTTCATCTACCGAAAAGGCAGGCGCAGCAATGGCAATGAAGCGGGAATTAAGAACCGTTATTTCTGCCCTGCATTGCCGGGCAGGGACATTAACAGGTTTGAGATTTTGGGAGCTCGTGTTATCATCGGATTTGCTCACACCGCAAGTATATCCCCTTTTAGGAAGGATGGAAAAAGATGAAACATTTTTTGGTGGATATTCAATACACTGCACCAATTGAAACAATTGATGAAATTTTGCCCAGCCACCGGGCTTTCTTGCAGGTCGGTTATGAGCAAGGCTATCTTCTTTGCTCTGGCCCCAAAAACCCACGAGTTGGTGGAATCGTCATTGCCCGCGCTGAATCAGAAGAAGAGTTGCGCAATTTCTTCTCGAAAGATCCTTATCAACAGCAAAATGCGGCTCATTATTCATTTATTGAATTCAATCCGGTGAAATTCCAACCCTTTTTAGAAAAATGGGTAGCCGGTCAGTAGCAAGTTGTTGATTTTATTGGAGATGAGATATTCCCAGGCCCAATTTTTCTGCAATCCATTCGGCAATTTGTGCTGAGCCGTTAAGTCGCTCCCGTTCTATTCTGGCAAGGGATAAGATTGGGGGCAGCCGATCCAGCCAGCTGCCATTGTAAAAATCCTGCTCCTCCACTCTCAATCCATTTAATTCGCGTTCCACAAACGCCGCCAAAGGCGATGTTTCCCGGAAGTGATTACGGGGTATATAGAGGTAGGGAACTCCGCTATGATAAGCCTCCGCTATGGTGCTGTACCCCAGTTTTCCCACAACCACATCACTGGCATTGACCAGATCGGGATGATAATAGGGGTGATGATGCGGCAATAATAGCAGATTACCCCATTGCTCATATCGCTCACTTGCGCCGGGGATGACAAAAACAACCTCCGTGAAATTGTGCAGCGGCTGCAATTGTTTAAGCAAATGGGGAATTCCTCCCATTGTGATCAGAACCAGCGGCTGGTGCGGACTCACACTTAAGGATTGTCGCATTTCATCCCGCGGCGTTCTCGGCAGACGTGAGACCGGCTGGGTAACCAGGTGCGCAGGTTTGTATTCACATACCGGTTCGGTCTGGATATGAATGGACGCCATTTCAAACGCCTCTCGAAGCGGCGGAATGAAATCCGTCAAGCGTGGTTCTAAATCAAGGTAACCTTCATAGATCCAATCCCATGTAAAATTTTCTACCAGAATTGATGGGATGTTTGCCCGTTTTGCCGCAGTGATTCCGAGTGGGGAAATGTCACAAAGAATCAGATCGGTTTTTCGTTCTTTCATCAAATTTGCCAGATACTCAACTTTTTGATTCCCAAAAGGTACAAACCCTTTCAGGCGATCAACCGTGCCGGGCAGGTCTTCAACAAATGGCGAATGCTGTACCACGCCTACATCCGTTTCAAAGGCAATGTAATGATATTCCTCGACTTTTAAAGAGTCCTTGAAAAACCACTCCGGAACAGTGGTGATCACATCAAATTGACAATTGGGGATCGTTCGATGAAGCGATTGGATAACTGCAACTGCTCTGGAAGCATGCCCAAACCCATGAGGTGAAATCACTGCACTAATCTTCATATCCCATCCAATATTTGTGCTTTAATCATCAACAAGAATCATTTTACTATATTATTTCTTTATTTTTATAAGTTTATCTTTTTTGTAAAGTTTACCCCAACATCATTTCAAGGACGAACATCTGCCTATGCGCAACTCAAAACACTGGATTACCTCACTCCTCATTGGTTTAGTCCTTTTGTGGAATTTGCAGGCTGCCCTGGTTTTCATAATATATCCTTATCCTTACATTCCATCCTTTCAATTGGAGGGGAATTCCGGCAGGGTTATGGTTCAAGGGTTGGGAATCTTGTTCTTGATGTGGAACATTCCTTATTTCTTTGCCTGTTGGAACCCCTTCCGCTACCGAATTTCACTCATTGAAGCAAACCTCATGCAATTAATAGGTCTGATTGGTGAAACACTCCTCCGAAATTCGCTTCCCCCAAACGAAGTTGTTCTGCGTGCCACCGCCTCCCGCTTTATTCTTTTTGATGGCGCTGGCTTGCTGCTGCTTTTAATTGCCCTTTGGATAACCCGTCCCCTAAAATCTCATTCTTCATGATGCGGGGGCACCGGCAGGCGAACGCTCAACCTGCGGATCTGGTCTTTCCCAACCGGGAGGATACGTAAAACAGCGATAGTCATGTCATCCTTGGGTTCGCCCAAATCTAAACGAATGGCTTGCCCTAAAATTGAATCGGCAATTCGATCTGCGCTGGGATTTTCTTCATCCATGACCGCTTCCAGTGCAGTGCAAATATCCAACCCCAACCCGGAAGATTTCAGTCCAGCGTTGGCAATCCCGTCGGTGTACATGACCACTGTCGTTCCCGGCGTCAAAGTAATTTCAGAAATTAACGGGCGGATATTTCGGGCGGTGCCAATCGGTTGAGTTTCACCTGCCAGGCATTCAATGTGGTTATCCTGAGCGACAAAAATCGGGGTCGGATTATTCCGTGAGAGGACTATTGTCCCGCTTTGCAAATCGGCGCTCAAAATGTTCAAAAATACCGGGTATTGACCATTGCGTTCGGTGTAAAGCAAGTCAGAAGCCGCACGAGCTGCTGCCCCATCCCGAATGCCATCAGCAATCAGACCAATTACTTTGCGGACAACCATGCCTGAGATCATCTTCGCTTCCCGGCCTGAAGTTTGTCCATCGCACATGACCACCGATAAACCCCCATTGGGGCGCTCGATAATCTCCACCGAATCACCACTTTCTAATGATCCGAATTTGGTCGCTTTGGCCACTGCAATTTGTATTTCCATAGCATTGATTTTACAGGTATTTCAACCGTTCGCAAAGGGTGTTGTTCCTTTTTCTGCCAGCAGGAACCATAATTGATCCCCCTGACAGGGTATCCACACCTGCTCAACCTGAAATCCCTGCTGAAGATACCGTTCGGCCCATACGGATTGCATGATTGAATCCCCGGTCGTTTGACGAGTAATGCCAAAAAGCCATCGCAAGAAACGACTATACAAAGAGTTGCCGCCTTGCCTCATCCCCAGCAGGATCACAACCCTCCCTCCATCCTGAAGCACACGCCAGCATTCCTCTATGGTGCTGATATCCAAAGCGTAGGGGGTTGGAAAAGTAGCCACAATCGTTGAAAATGATTCACTTCTAAAGGGTAGATTTTGCGCTATTCCCCGGCATAAACCCAATTGTTGAATGGTGAAACCTGTTTTTTGCAAACGTTCTCTGGCCCGTTGATTCATGAAGCGGCTTTCATCCACCCCAAATATTTTCTTTTCCTGGCTGAGAAAAAATTCCTGTAAGTAGCCGGGGCCAAATCCCAATTCCAGGATCGGATCTCTAGAAATAAAATGAGCGCTATTCAAAACATAATCCTTCCACTTTCCACCGGAAACCAAAACTGCTACCCAATCATAGGCAAAAGCAAATTGATGATAGAGCAAATGGAAAAACCATACCAAAAGGCGGTTCCAGATTTTATACGCCAATCCAACCAGGCTCATTTTTTTCCTTATTTCCTGATTTTCTTTCGGTTCATTTCAATTTGATTTTCCAAAATTATACCGTTCCTACAAAATTCGA
The DNA here is from genome assembly GCF_053501535.1 of Bellilinea sp. Classification (NCBI taxonomy): domain Bacteria; kingdom Bacillati; phylum Chloroflexota; class Anaerolineae; order Anaerolineales; family Anaerolineaceae; genus Bellilinea; species Bellilinea sp. The sequence goes on from NZ_JBRCOK010000025.1 coordinate 176,588, forward strand.
CACAGGTTTTATTGATTATTATGAAATTATGTTCTATAATAAGGTTATGGACACAACCATCACCAACCTCCACCTTTTGACAGAACAGACCGAGTTTGAACTGGATGAACCTCCCGGCGCTCCACCTGCCTGCTATTCCCCCAAAACCCGCCCGAGAGAGATTCCAGAGATTTTTTGGGCGAAAAAATCTGGGGGTGGTCGCACACCAATCCTCAAAACCCTGTTGACTTCAGCTTGCGAGAAAAATTGCCTGTATTGCCCGTTTCGTGCTGGCCGCGATCTGCGCCGGGCCACTTTACAACCCATCGAAATGGCAAAAATTTTTTCTCAAATGTCTGCAGCCGGTCTGGTACAGGGATTGTTTCTCAGTTCCGGAATGGTGGGGGGTGGAATTCGAACCCAGGATAAGATTTTAGATACTGCAGAAATTCTAAGAACAAAATATCAACATCAAGGATATTTACATCTGAAATTAATGCCCGGCGCCGAAAAAGATCAGGTATTGCGCGCATTACAATTAGCCACACGGGTGTCGGTCAATCTGGAAGCCCCAAATCCAGAACGGTTGAAGGATCTTGCCCCACGAAAAAAATTCCAGGAAGAGTTGATGCAACTCCTGCAATGGGCGCAGGAACTTCGCCAAAGCGTGCAGCATTCAACCACAAATGACCGTTTTCCTTCCATTGTCACTCAACTGGTCGTCGGTGCAACAGCGGAAACAGATACAGAAATCCTGCAAACCTCTTTTTACTTATACACGCGCTTAAAGCTAAGCCGCATCTATTATTCGCGCTTTTCCCCCATTCCGGATACCCCTTTAGAAAACCTGCCTCCGGAAAATCCCCTGCGTCCGCTTCGTCTCTATCAGGCCTCCTTTTTAATTCGGGATTACGGCTTTTCCACAAGCGACTTTCAATATACCGAATCGGGTAATTTACCACTTGAACAGGATCCAAAAACGATTTGGGCACAAACTCATCTTCTTCACCAGCCTGTTGAGTTAAACAAAGCCGATTTCCTCCACCTGTTGCGAATACCCGGTATTGGGCCAAAAACAGCCCGCCGAATCGTCCAATTTCGCCGCAATTCAAAAATAAAATCTGAAGTGGAATTGCGACAATTGGGCATTCCCGTTGAGCGGGTTTCTCCCTTTATTCTGCTAAATGGAAGAAAAATAACCAACCAGCCCTCTTTCTGGTGAAATTTGTCCTCAAAAGGGTATATTTATCCACCCTTGTTTTTGGTATAATTTTTATCAGATAATCTGAATTCATTTCTTCCAGCATTCGGGGAAGAGACCAAAACCCAAATTGGCACCGAAGGGGCAAGGCATTATTGTAAATTGCCGAATCTCTCAGGTAAAAGGACCCCGAGTGAATTCTCCTCTGAAAAGCACAACGTGCACCCATGGAGCAAATCTCGAAATTCGGGATGAATCTCACAGGTTTATAACAGAGGACATACCTTTGTCTGGTATGTCCTCTGTGTTTTATCAAATCATCATCCAACAGGAGGTCTCCTATGAATGTTCCAACCAATTTGAAGTATGCCAAAACCGATGAATGGGTGAAAGTAGAGGGCAATATTGCCACCATTGGTGTTTCAGATTACGCCCAATCTCAACTTTCCGATATCGTTTATTTTGAATTCAAAGTGGATCCCGGTGATATGGTCAGCAAAGACCAATCGGTTGCCACACTTGAATCGGTCAAGGCAGCCGCGGATGTCAACGCTCCCGTTTCAGGGAAAGTGCTGGAATTGAACCAATCCCTCACCGACCAGTTTGAAGTCATCAACAACGACCCCTATGGCGCTGCATGGATGTTGAAAATTGAAATGTCCAACCCCGCCGAACTGGATACCTTGATGGATGCGGCCGCTTACGAAGCCTACTGTCAGGAACGAGGTCACTAATGTATACCCCACATACCGATTCCGAGCGGGAGGAGATGCTCAAAGCCATCGGCGTACCTTCCATCGAATCGCTCTTTGAAGATGTCCCTGCCGAGTACCGTTTTCCCAGGCTAAACCTCCCTGAACCATTGTCAGAAATGGAAGTTTCTGCCCAATTGCAGGAACTTGCCAGTATCAATGAAACAACCCATGATTTGATTTGCTTTCTCGGTGCCGGCGCATATAACCATTATGTTCCTGCAGCGGTGGATTCGATCCTCCGCCGAGGTGAATTCTACACTGCGTACACGCCCTATCAACCCGAAGTTTCTCAGGGCACTCTGCAGGCAATCTTTGAATACCAAAGTCTGATCGCCAACTTAACCGGCATGGATGCTTCCAACGCTTCACATTATGACGGCGCAACCGCCACGGCAGAGGCCGCTGTACTGGCATTTCATCACTTCCGCGGAAAACGCACCCGATTTGTCGTCTCCCCATCGGTCAACCCACAATACCGTGCGGTTGTACGCACCTACATGAACGGTTATGAAAACATTGAAGTCATCGGGGATGAGGCAGGCAATCCGTTTGTTTCACCCCAAGAATTACTACCGCTGATTGATACCAACACCGCCCTGGTTGTGGTTCAGTACCCCGATTTCTTTGGTCGAGTGCAGGACCTGACCGGTTTTGCCCAAAAGGTACACGAAGCCGGCGCCCTGCTGGCTGTGGTTGTCAATCCATTAGCCCTGGCGTTATTCAAAAGCCCCGGCGAAATGGGAGCAGACATTGCTTGCGGTGAAGGTCAGCCATTAGGCATCCCCCTTTCCTTCGGCGGGCCCTATCTGGGTATTTTTGCAACCAGAAAAGATTACGTCCGCAAGATGGCCGGCAGACTGATCGGTGAAACTACCGACAAAGAAGGCCGCCGCGGTTATGTGCTGACCCTTACTGCCCGTGAACAGCATATCCGCCGGGAAAAGGCCACTTCCAACATCTGTACCAATCAGGGCTTGATGGCGCTGGCAGCCACCCTCTTCATGAGCCTGCTGGGAAAAACCGGATTACGTCAGGTGGCTGAACTGTGTTATCACAAAGCCCATTACACAGCCCAGCAGATCAACCAGATTCCCGGTTTTGAAGTGGACCTCAAAGCGCCCTTCTTCCACGAATTTGTCGTGAAATGCCCCGATTCCGTGGAAGCGATTAACGAATATTTGCTGGATGATGGTATCCTCGGCGGATACGACCTCAGTAAAGACTACCCGGCTTTGAAAAATCATATGCTGCTGGCAGTCACCGAGATGAACACCCGAGAAGAAATCGAAATCCTGTGTGAGGCTTTGAAGGAGTATTCCCATGACTGAGCCCACAATTTACGAACTTTCATCCCCTGGTCGGGTGGGTGTCCGTTACCCGCAGCCCGATGTACCCCTGTCGGAACTGCCGCAAGAACTGGTGCGAGAGGATTTACCCCTGCCAGAACTTTCAGAATTGAATGTCATCCGTCACTTCATGCACCTTTCCCACCTCAACTACAGTATTGACAGCGGTTTCTACCCCTTGGGTTCCTGCACGATGAAGTACAACCCCAAAATCAATGAGGAAATGGCACGGTTGCCGGGCTTTGCTTTCACCCACCCCCTCCAACCTATTGAAACCGTGCAGGGAAATCTGGCGTTGATGTACGAACTGCAGGAATACTTGAAGGAAATTACCGGGTTTGATGCGGTAACTCTTCAACCGGCCGCCGGAGCGCAGGGAGAATTCACTGGCGTGATGATCATTCGCGCTTATCATAAATCGCGGGGAGATTCAAAACGCACCAAAATTTTGGTGCCCGATTCAGCCCACGGCACCAACCCGGCTACCTCCGCCATGAGCGGATATGAAGTTGTCCACATCCCTTCCGATTCCCGTGGAAACGTAGATATCGAAGCACTGCGAGCAGCCTGTGATGAAACCGTTGCCGGCCTCATGTTGACCAATCCCAATACACTTGGATTGTTCGAGGAACAGGTGGTCGAGGTCAATCGCATCGTTCATCAAGCCGGAGGACTGGTCTATGGCGATGGCGCAAATTTGAATGCCCTTTTGGGGATCGCCCGCCCGGCGGATTTGGGGTTTGACATCATGCACATCAACCTGCACAAAACATTTTCAACCCCGCACGGCGGCGGCGGCCCCGGTTCTGGCCCGGTTGCGGTCAAGGCAGCTTTCAAGGAATTTTTACCCGGCCCAATTGTTGAGGTGCTTGAAGAGGGAGATGAAGAAATGCCGCCCATGTTCGGTTTCTATCAACCCACCCAAAGCATCGGCAGGGTCAAAGCCTTCCACGGTCACTTTGGCATGATGGTACGGGCATATACCTACATTTCCATGCACGGAGCGGAAGGGCTGCGAAAAGTCTCAGAATACGCTGTTTTGAACGCCAACTACTTGCAGGCACGCTTGCGCGGCACATATAAAATCCCTTATGATCGCATCTGCAAGCACGAGTTCGTGGTTGAGGGTGTGTGGGATGATGCCCCGGGGGTTCATGCTTTGGATATTGCCAAGCGGCTGATGGATTACAACTTCCATCCCCCAACCAACTATTTCCCCCTCATTGTTCGGGAAGCCTTAATGATTGAACCGACCGAAACCGAGACCAAACAAACACTCGATCGCTTTGCAGATGTCATGCTCAAAATCGCTGAGGAAGCGCATCAACAACCCGAACTCTTGCATGAAGCACCACACTCCACACCGGTTGGCAGGCTGGATGAGGTTAAAGCTGCCAAAGAACTGGTGCTGTGTTGCTGGTTTCCCGAGCAGGTAAAAAACTAAGCAACGCCGTTTGTACAACTCTACCCCCGCTCCCACAACGAGCGGGGGTTTGTTATAATCATTCCATCCAGAGAATCAGGAGGCACACCATGAAACTCAAAGGATTGAAAATTATCTACCTGATTGGCGAAGGGTTTGAGGATCTCGAATTTTATGTTCCTCTCATGCGACTGCGCGAAGAAGGTGCCGAAGTTGTTGTTGCAGGTGCCAAAGCAAATCAAACTTATATTGGGAAGAACGGTTTACAAGGTAAATCCGAAGTGAGTTTTGAGGATCTTGACCCGGCGAACTATGATGCGATTGTGATTCCCGGTGGCTGGGCACCGGATAAACTGCGCCGCTATGATGCGGTTAAAAAGATGACCCGCTGGTTCTATGAGAATAACAAAATCGTGGCAATGATTTGCCACGCCGGCCTGGTTGGAATCAGTGCGGGTATTGTGCGTGGGCACGAAGCAACCGGCAGCGAAGGCATTAAAGATGATTTATTGAACGCCGGAGCAACCTGGCGGGACGAAGCAGCCTTTCGCAGCGGCAATATCGTTTGGGGCCGGGTGGTTGCCGATATTCCGGATTTCTGCCGCGAATTGGTCAATGCACTTGAGGAATATAGCCAGAAGGTCAACAAAAAGGGATGATCGAAGCGCGGGATTTTTCTGCTAGGCGCAATTTTCCCGGCGAAGTGGGAAACGATTTTGATGTCGTCCTGCGCCGTTATGATGCTATCCAAAAAATTCATCCTCTTTTCTTTGGGTTAATTCTATTCGGGTTGGCCTGGCTTCCAACCCGAATGGAGTGGGAATTCACGCTTGCCTTATGGGGCTTTTTCATGCTGGACTGGTTGATGCTGGCGCTCCTACCGGTCTTTCACCGGTCATTCGGCCCGCCTCAGCCCCCCGCATTTTTACTGGCTTTGATGCGATTGCCGTTTGCGCTTTTGCCTTATCCGGTAAATTTTCTCCTGCAGACTATTGGCAGCCTGCTGGTATTTTATGGCTTTTGGATTGAACCCCATCGCCTTACCCTTGCCCACCAGATTTTGCAAACACCCAAATTGAAGAGCGGCAGCCGACTTCGTGTTCTCCATTTGGGAGACCTGCATGTTGAACGCATTACCCGCCGCGAGAAAAAAATGCAAGAATGGATCAAGCAGCTGCGTCCCGATCTCATTTTATTCAGCGGCGACATTCTCAATTTATCCTACAATCGCGACCCTATTGCGCTGGAACATGCGCGCCAGCTCATGGCGGAATGGCAGGCGCCGCTTGGGGTTTATGCCGTCGCCGGCAGTCCGGCAGTGGATTTAGCCGAGATTTTACCGGGGTTTTATAATCAATTGCCCGTTCAATACCTCGCGGAAGAGCAGATTGAACTCAATGTTGACCAACAAAAAATTCACCTGATCGGACTTTCTTGCACACACCGTCCGTTTATTGACGCCCCTCGCCTGGAGAAGTTACTCCCTAAAAACAACCAGAATTTCACCATTCTGCTTTATCACACACCGGATCTGGCTCCCAATGCTGCCAAAACAGCGGTGGATCTACAGCTTTCAGGTCACACCCATGGCGGTCAGGTCAGGCTGCCGTTGATTGGTGCGCTGTTCACCGCCTCGTTATACGGCCGCGCCTTTTCATCCGGGCGCTACCAATTGAACGGCCTGACTCTCTATATTACTCGAGGTATTGGTATGGAGGGCGCAGGAGCGCCGCGTGTGCGCTTCCTTTGCCCTCCTGAAATTACCCTGTGGGAAATTCAAGGCAGCGGCGAGGGCTGATCTACGCCCCCAGTTTAGATTCAACCCAACTGAAAACCTTTTGCAAAGCCTGAGGCAGCAAAGCGGCGTCTTTGCCGCCCGCCTGGGCTAAGTTAGGCCGCCCGCCTCCACCTCCACCGACTACCGAAGCCACAGTTTTAATTAAATCACCGGCATGCCAGCCTTTCTTGACAAGGTCATCACTGATAGCGCCAATGATCAGGGGTTTATCATTTTCCACACTCGCCAAAACAATCACCCCGCTGGTGTATTTTTGACGAAAGCGGTCGCACATCTGCCTTAAGATTTCCGCATCCGCATGGGATAATTGCGCTGCCAGCACCTTGATCCCCTGAATATCCTTTATGGAATTCAGAGACTGCTCAAATTCAGCAGAAACCAGTTGCCGGCGCAATTGTGAAAGTTGATCACGGGCTTCATCAAGCTCCTTCAGCAAAGATTCTGCTTTGTTAGGAACATCTTCCACGGATGCAGATAAAATTTGCGCTGTTTGTTTCAGAGTCCGCATCCGCCGCTGTACCAGCGCATAAGCTTCCCGGCCGGTAACCGCTTCAATGCGGCGCACACCTGCCGCCGCACTGCCTTCACTGGTGATAAGGAAAATTCCAATATCACCGGTGTTTTCCACGTGCGTACCGCCGCACAATTCGTAAGACAGAATCTCTTCCTCATCTCCAATCGTTATGGTACGCACCGTTTCGGCATATTTTTCCCCAAATAAGGCCATAGCGCCTTCAGAGATTGCCTCATTGAGTGATTTAAATCGGATGTTAAGACGCATGTCCTCAAAAATGGCACGATTGACACCAGCCTCAATTTGTTCGATCTGTTCAGGGGTTAACGCCTCTGGATGTGTAAAATCAAACCGGAGGCGATCCGGCGCAACCAGAGAACCGGCCTGACGGGCATGTTTTCCCAGTACTGCCTGTAATTCCGCATGCAACAAATGGGTTGCGGTGTGATTGCGCATGATGTCACGCCGCCGCTGTGCATCTACTGCAGCAATTGCCAGATCACCCACTGCCGGCTTGCCGCGAACAACCTCCCCCACATGGGTGATCACTCCGGCGGCCGGTTTACGGGTGTCCTCAACGCGGATTTCCCAACGGGGTTCAGCCACAGAAACAATCGTTCCGGTGTCCGATACCTGCCCGCCGGCTTCCACATAAAAACACGTTGCAGGTAGAATCACTTCTACAACATCACCGGTCATCACTTCCTGCACGGGCTGCCCATCGCGTACCAGCGCCAGCACCTTACCTTCCACTTCCAGCGAGGAATACGGGTCATAATGCACACCTTCTGTTCCCAGTTCTCCGCTGGATTGCAAGGCTTCAAGAATTCCACGGTAAACATCCACATTTTCACCCCCCAAAGGACCAAACGATTTACCCGCACCCGAAGCCAGGCGGTGTTCTTCCATTGCGCGCGCAAAGCCAGCCTGATCCACCTCCAACCCTTCTTCTAATGCAATATCACGCACCAGTTCCAGCGGTAAACCGTGCGTGGCATACAATTCAAACGCCTTTTCACCATCTAAAACTTTGCCGCCGCTATTCCTGACCGCCTGAAGCAATTCTTCCAAATGCGCCAATCCCTGCTCTACGGTTCGTTTAAAGCGTTTTTCCTCACGGGTCAGTGCATCCAGAATCGCCTCTCGGTTACGCACCAGTTCGGGGTATGCTTTACCGTAATTTTCGATAACCACATCCGCAACCTGAGCAAGGAAGGGTTCGTCCAACCCGATTTTGCTTCCAAAGCGCGAAGCCCGCCGGATGATCATGCGACATACGTAATTTCTTCCGGTATTGCCCGGCACAACTCCGTCTGCAATCAGAAAAGCCGCCGCGCGTGCATGATCGGCAATCACGCGGTAAGGGGTAATATTGGCATCCCGTTCAGCCTCACTGTGACCGGTCAACTCCCGCACCTTTTCCATGAGCGGGAGAAGCAAATCTGTGCGGTAATTTGAGGGCTTATCTTGCAAAATTGAAACGATTCGCTCCAGGCCCATTCCTGTATCCACATGGCGGGCGGGCAACGGCTCCAGACGGGTGGGGCTTAGCCGGTTGTATTGAATAAACACCAGATTCCACAACTCAAGAAACCGTTTGCAGTTGCCGTTCACCCGGCAGACATGACCCTCTTCGTGCTGGCGGTCGCAATATTCCATGCCGCGATCGTAATGGATCTCGCTGCAGGGGCCGCAGGGACCGGTTTCTGCCATTTCCCAAAAGTTATCTTTACGCCCAAAATAAAGGATATGAGATGGGTCTATGCCGGGTTGCTGCGCCCAGAATTGTGCTGCTTCATCATCGGTTGGGATTTCACCTTTTTCATCTTTGAAACAGGTCGCCCACAGACGCTCTTTTTCAAGACCCCAAACTTCCGTCAGCAACTCCCACGCCCATGATATAGCTTCTTTTTTGTAGTAATCTCCAAACGACCAGTTCCCCAGCATCTCAAAAAAGGTGTGATGCGTATCATCCCGCCCAACATCATCAAGGTCATTATGCTTTCCGGCTACACGCATACACTTTTGAGAATTAACAGCGCGGCTGTAAGGCCTTTGATCCGTCCCAAGGAAAACATCCTTAAACTGCACCATCCCTGCGTTGGTAAACAGCAGAGTCTGGTCACCGCCGGGAACCAGCGATGAGGAAGGGACAAAGGTGTGACCTCGTTCAACAAAAAAGTCAATAAACATTTGTCGAATTTCCGCGCCGCTCCAGTATTTTTTCATAGTTTTGGCTCCAACCCAATGAAATAATTTGAAATGAGGAATGGCTTTGATTATACAGGAACACCGACAAGGAATCAACAATTCACCCGCTAGCCAAAAGCAAAGGGATGTATCCGAATGGATACACCCCCTGCCACAAAGATAGGAGCAATGGGAAAAATTAGCGGGAAACACTCATTTTCAGCAATTTTCCATCTCGGTTAAGGGTTACACGTGCATAATGAACGTGGGTGTGTCCGCCAAAGACAATTTTCTTTTGAAAAATAACCACCCGGCGATTGGTCAATGTATTTCCACGTTCAGTCTCCAATTTACCTTTCTCTCCAGTTCCATTCGGGTCGGCAGCAACCTTCTGCAAGCGATAACGCACTTCCGCCAGGTCCAAACCCGGCAAATAGGCTTCGACCGCAGCCTTGGCTTGTTGCACCAGATCTTCCTTGCTGATGTTCATTTCACCATCACCATTGGCATGGTCACTGACCGTTTTCACCGCCCAATGGGTGCGACTGCGAACAAATTTTTTGGCCTCAACCGGCTGGGAATCGGCATACGCCAGCGGATCACCATATAGAACAAATGAAATCAGGGTCTTTTGATCTTCGCCATCCAGAAAGCCCTGCCTTTTATTCATCTCACGCGCCATAGCAATTTTGGCCTGCACCAATGCATCACCGGCAGAATATCCTTCCGCTATTGCTTTCCAGAATAGGTTTGCCAGCAGGTCTGCACCGACCAGCGGAGGGCTAACTGCACCATAAGCAATGCCAGTCGAGCCAACCACTGCCCTCGTGCCAATTGAAAGAAATCGAAGAGCAAGCGAGGTATTTTCTTCTTTGTCCACAATATATCCGCCGTAACAGGCCTCGCTAAAAACGATGCGCGGCGAATGACCATTTTTGGGCAAGTCAGCCAGAGTCAGGGCAACGGGATATTCCGACCCGTTCCAACTTTCACGCGGATCACGCTGTCCATACCATTCAGCAGTTTCGGATAAACCGTGCAGGTTATAGAAGCCCAAATCGGAGCGCACCAGTTTTTCAGCGTCAAAGGTGCGCGTTTCATGCGGTGGAGAAACCAGAACAGCAGTTTCTGAACTGACCGGTTTAAAACTGGCTACCGAAGAACGTTTCCATACGGCTGCAGTGTAACCAAAACGATCCTTATTTGGCAGTGAGGGCTGCCCCCGCCGAAACAAGAAAATCCAGCGCAACAAATCCAGAATGAGCCGGTCCGGTTTGATGGTCTTTTTGTTTTTTTTGTTCTTCAGATGATATTGAACTGCATTGCGCAATTGCTGAAGAAGCAGACCCGCATCACTGCCCTTTTCACCGGGCAGCCGGCCGACCGGCCACTCAGGGATAAAGTAATTCGAATCCAGCGTGCTGTATGGATTATCAGAGAGCACCTCTTCATCCGAGTCGTCCGTCGGGTTTGGCAGACGGTGAAATGGAACGACATCCGGGCCGCCGACAATCAACAAAGCCCCGATCCGCCCGCCCTTTTTTGCCAACGCCTGATCCAAATCTGCCAGCGAAAGCTTCATTTTCCAGGGATCATTTCCGGAAATCGTGGACATCCCCAATTTACCGGTACACTCAAGATCGTCCGGGTAAAAGACAATCGCGCCCCACCCCGCCCGCTGACGAATGGCTTCCGCCAAACGATTCATCTCCTGATTCAGCACCTGTGCTGTCTGTTCACCATATTTTGCACGCAGACCGCTGCGGGAAGAAAAAATTACATAAATTGGGAAGCGTCCATCCGCTTTTACGATCCCCGGAGACTTGAGACTTTTGGCAAGTTTTTCAAATTCCTGTTCGGTTTCCTTCAACCATGCCGGTGTCTTTTTCTGCAGCCGTTCAAAGCGGGGAGAATCAATTTCCTGCCCATGTTCTGGTGATTTGCTTTCAGATTGATTTTCAGGGTTATGGCTATGCGCAGTTTCTTTTTCCTCTTCTAATTCAAATGTTTCTTTTTCTTCTTCCACAGGCTGCTTTTGCCCCACCTCCGGCAGTTCACCGCCCGCAGCGGCCAGGCGATTCCAGCCCAATTTACCGGCAATTCCTGCCGGAATTGGCACGCCGAATGAAATTTCATGTCGAACCGGCCACAACGGCAAATAGGGATGATTTTCACCCCACCAGCGTTTACTCACCTGTCCGGTAGAATCTTCTGCTGCACATTGATGCAGCAATTGCACAGCCTCAGTTTCGCTTCCGGCGATCAATTGCCCTTCTGCTAACCCCAGCCGAAAGACCAAACACTCCGGCCAGCGCTGATGATACAATTCGCAAAACCGCAGCACACCCGCAGAATCGCCGAACAGTCGCAGCAATTTTATATGGTAAATGGCTGCAAGTATCTCATCCTGGTTCAATGCAAGGGCCTGATAAATGTTTACCTCGGCCGTTGACAGGTCATTTTCCTGCAACGCCTTGTGAGCATTCCGTAAAATAATCGCCCAACCCGGCATGGATTGCGAAACATCCAGTCGTTCTCCCAGAATATATACCCGGATGGTGGTCGTTTTAGCCTGCTCATCATTGATCCGGGCATACCAGGCAGCAAGCAGTTTTTGTGCGCGCAAATCCTCCGGATCAAGACGGGCTATTTTCTCCAGTATGGTAATGGCTTGAGCAATTTTATTCTCGTGAAAAAACAATTCACCCAGAAGGGTGTTGACCTCCAGGTCGCCGGGATAAGCCGTTAACCAGGAAAGGATAAGCTGGCGGGCAAAACGCAATTCGCCGCTTTCAAAGGCACTTTCGATTAACAAAAGTGCCGTGCCGCGATTAAGTCTTCCTTTCGCAATAAGTGCTGCATCTCCAAGATCGTTTCGCTCTACAGGCATGATTTTGCCTCCTGTCCGTGATGAACCAGATTGAGTGCAATGATTGCGCCAAGTTGGCGGCGAATGTTGACATCCTCAGGAGCCAGTTCGGCTGCTTTTCGGAGCATGACTTCAGCCCCCGGATAGTCTTTCCCATCGCGCAAGACCAGCGCCGAATAGTAATAAGGACGATAATCTTGTGAATTGATCTGAATAGCCTGTTGATAGATCTCCAGCGCTTTACTGAATTCCCGTCGGCCACTGTACACCTCGGCCAGTTTCAGATAGGTTTCCAAATGGCTGGGCTGCAGCCGAACGGCTTCACTGAGGTGTAAGACTGCTCGATCCAGTTGCCCCTGATCCTTGAATACGTCAGCCAGCAGGCGGTGAATCTCCACATTTTGCGGATTGAGTTTCAATGCCTGCAAGGCGCTTTGTTCCGCCAGTTTAATTTTTCCCGTTTTCATACAGGTTTGAGCAAAGTACCACAAAATTTGCTCATTCTGGGGGTATTCAACAACCAGCTTTTGCAGCAAATCCTGCGCCGCTGATGCTCCCTGTAATTCCCCAATCAGGCGTGCACGCTCAAACTTTAATTCCCACTCTGAAGGGATCTCTTCAATCGCCCGGTTGAGTTCCGTCAGGGCATCTCGCAGTTGACCCTGTCGAATCAGGATTTTCACCGCCAGTAAGCGCGTACCCGCTTCAAATGGAGCGACTTTTTCAGCCTGCCGCGTAAAATACAAGGCTTTATTTTCATCACCCAATCGTAAAGCGATTTCTCCGGCGGTTATCCACGCTTTACCATTGGTTTCATCCAATTCAGTTGCTTTTTCGGCTGCCCTCAAGGCTGCTTTATCATCACCACACCCTTTTAGGCCCATCGCCAAAAGCAGCCACACTTCACTTCGTTCCGCATATGAACCGATTACACTCTGCAGCAACTGAACCGCCTGATCGGCATAACCATGTTCTAAATCATGCTGCACAAGGCGTATTAGCAATTCATAATCATTCGGATTCAACTGGAACGCTTTTTCAAGGTGCTGGCCACAGATTTCTGTTTCTCCACATCGCTCAGCGAGATCGGCAGCCCATATATGCCAATTGATTTCATTGCCCCAAATACCGAGCGCTACCTCAATCGCCTCAAATGCCTGTGCATAATCCTCGTTCTTCTGGGCAATTCTGGCCAAAACGGCTTGATAGACGGGATGGAAAGGCGCCTGTTCCACTGCGCTACGAGCAAAATCTAAGGCTCGCTGGCTGTCTTCCTCTTCCCAAACCAGCGCCGCCAGCACTTGCACCAGGGGATGTTGTCGCCAAATTTCAGCCATTTGCATCGCACCGGTGGGGTTATTACCACGTAAATGTGCCTCTACAAGCCACGCGAAATCCTCGTCTGTTAGGGCAAAAGAGCTCAAATCCCGAATGTGCTGATGATCAGCGTGGAGCAAAGCCTCTGCCCGCGCCATCCAGTGATCCAACGACCGTGCACGGGTCAGCAGGCCGGCCTTTTCGAGTAATTCTTTGGCCTGTTGCTGTACCGCGGCGAATTTGTTTGACTTGAGAGCATGGTTAACCACTCCCAAAACCTGCAACAGCCTTTGCCATTCCAGTCCACGAATCAAACCGCGCGCTAAGCTGAGGTAAGCAATGGGTTCATTTTCATGCTCTTGAAGGTATTTTTCGGCTAGTTGCAACCCCCGCTGCCAATCCAACAAGTCAAAAGCAGTTTCTGCCAGGGTAAGCAGCACACCGGCCAACCACTCCTTCCTTTCGGGGAGATTGGTTTCCGCCTCTACATCACTCCAGACCTGTTGGAATTCACTCATTGCATCCGCAAATTTACCCATTTTGGCTTTCAAACGGCTGCGGACGGCTTTCAAGTGAAGATGTTGTGGTTTATGCGCCAATCCCCTCTGGATAGTCTTCTCCGCTTCCCCAAAATTGCCAGCTTCAATATAGTTTTCCGCCTGAAATGCGTGTAAACTTGCCAGCCATTCTGCTTCTTCCTCGCTGGTAAAGCTGGTGAAGCACCCTGCAGAGTGATTTTGCTCAACCACATCTGTAATTCGACCCAACCGCTCGGGTTGAAGCAACCGGTGGGCCAGACTGGCAACCTGAAATGCCATTTCCAATGAGGTCGGGCAAAGTTGCAGGGCACTCTCGGCATGATAGAGCGCCAGATTTAATTCACCCGATTCAACACATAACGGAACAAAAAAGCGATGAACCGAGTATGCGGTTGGCTGTTCATACCCCCAGATTTGGCTGTCTGCTAATGCTTCATCGGTTAGTGACCCCTCTGGCTGGCTTTCACAAATCCGCAAAGCCTTTTCCAGAGAAGCAATCGCTGCCTGAGGGCGCTGCATCCATTTTTGTATTTCACTTTGCAATATATAAGCCTCGGCGGCGTTGGGATTGATCATGAGAGCCGTTTGTAATGCCTGGTTGGCTGCCTCAACCTCCCCGGCCCGCCAATGCAGCAGAGCCAGATGAAAATGCTGGAAATAATTCGGTGCAACCATCAAACGGATGGCCTTTTCTAAAGCCTCTCTGGTCAGTTCCAAATCCCCGATTTTAAGCGCAATCTCAGCAATGGTTTCCAATTGATCCGGCATAATACTTTCAATGCACAACAACCGCTTCAATTCTTCGCCCGCAGCCGCTTCTTTCCCAATTTTCATCCACAGTTTAGCCAGTTTCAAAGCATAGCCAACTTCCTGTGGATAGAGTTGTGTCAAGGTCTGAGCAGCTTCGATACTCTGCTCGGTTTCGTTCAATCGCTCCATTAAGTCCGCAAACCAAATCAAAGAATCCACATTGTTTGGTTGTAGCTTCCTGACCTGTTGTGCGACTTCATAAGCCGACTCAAGCAGGTTTAGCCGGCAGTACACTTCTGCCAACAGCTGCTTGACCTCCATATTTTCGGGACGAGCCTGACTGGCGTTTTGTAACGCAGCCAGAGCCATTTCATTCTCACCAGAATGAAATGCAATTAATCCAAGACCGGATTGAATTCTCCAATGCCATTCTGGTAAATTGGCCTGTTCACTTTCAATCAACCGTTGAAATCCAGCTAAGGCTTGATCCCACTCCTGTAAAACCAAATGAATTTCGGACTTCAGTAAAAGCGCTTCAAAATGATCGGGGACTTCTTTCAAGACGCGCTGCAGTGCCTTTTGGGCCTTTACCAATAACCCAACAGGCAAGTTTTGATGCGCCAGTTGCCGTTTTAACTCAATTCCATTCAACAGCACTTTTGCATATTCCACAAACCATGCTAAGTTTGCGCCTTCAAATTGCAGAGCCACTTCTAGTACAGAAAGACCTTCCTCCATTTCTCCGTCTCGAAGTAATATTCCGGCATGTTCATAAGCCAGCTGCGGATGAGCCGGCCATTTCAAACGAGCAGTTTCCGCAACTTCCAGCGCCTCTTTATCATGTCCAAGCGAGACCAGGGCTTGAATCAAAGCCAACGCCACCTCATCAGATTCGGGCGCTAAGCGGGCAGACTGTTTCAAATAGGGCAGCGCCTCAGCAGATAATCCGTTCGCCAGACAGGCCTTGCCCAATGCCAGATGCAATTCCGCGGAGTCGGGCACATTCAATAAAGCTGCCCGTAAGGTTTCCAATGCCCGTTGAGGTTCTCCGGTTTGGGTGTACAAATGAGCAAGTTCAAGCCATGGTCTGGCATCTTCCGGCGTGAGCAAGGTGGCTTTACTCAAGCTGGCATGGGCTTCTTCCAGTTTTCCCTGACCAAATTGAGCCAATCCCAGTAAGGTGTAAGCTCTACCCTGTTCATCATCTTTTTCAATGATTCTCTGGCAGGTCTGCACCGCAAGCTCAAAATTCTTTCCTCCAATGGCACAGGTGACCAGGTTCAACTGGTCTTCAATGGACGAATCACCAAAACGATCGAGGATTTCCCGACGGATATTCAGGGCTGATTCCCAATCATTGCGCTCCTCAAGAATTTTTGCATACGTCCGATAGTGTTCCGGGTTCATCTCTTCTAACAAAATGGCTTCCCGAATGAGCTGGATTGCAGTGTCATCCTGACCCAACCGGTGAGCAAGTTGGGCAGTCCATGTTAGCAGGGAAACATCCTTCACCCGCTGTTGAAGATAAATTTGAGCCACTTCAAGCGCTTCCTGATACAAACTCAGGTTTTCCAGAATTTCCAGCAATTCGAAGGGACTGTAGTCGAAAACAAACTGGCCGCCCGGTAATATCTCCTCATTTTGTTGCTGTTTCAACCACTCCCGGATCGCCTCTTTGACCACTCCTCGTTTCCCCTGTTTTTCTCCCAGCGAGGCATCTTTTCCCTTCATGAACACCTGAACAAGGAGGGGTAAATTAGAATCGCTCAACCGCCGTAAAAGAGAAAGCGGAGGTTTGAGCCACACGGCTTCCTCCATCAAAGTTTCTGGCAGGGGCTGAGAACTGAGCAAAGGCTCAATTTCATCCCACAACATCTCGGTTATTTTGGGATCAGGGTTTACAATCGAAATCAATTGGAGAGTTGTTCCACCCAACCAATGCTGCAACAAATTTTTTGAACGACTCAAGAACAATTCCGATTGAGCGGGATGACCGGCAATCTGATGCAGGGTGGCCGTCCATTGCAACTCCAAAGCCTCTCCAGCCAGCTCGACCCACGATTTTTGGTGGAGTGAATCCAAATCAAAACCGGACAAACTGCCCGTTTTCAAACGACCCTCCCGCAAAATCTGATTAGCCAACCACCCAGCCAGTTCAGATTCATCGTATCTCTTCAAAAATACCAGCCATTCAACCTGTAGAGGTAGCGGTATCTCTGCAATCATCATTGCAAACAAACGTTTGGTTTCTTCTTCCCCCAAAGGATTACCCAGCAGAATGTGAGTGATCCATGCTTTGGAAAGGGAAAAATCTTCTTTGCTCAGCAAGGCTTTCAGCAAGTCTTCCTGATCCGGCGTCATCCCAAACAGGCACAACAGCGGTGTCTTCCACAAATCAATCAAAGCATTTTTACTTTTTAGATTGAAGGACTTCATTTCATCCATCAACCCCACCCATGTTTGGGTCTTACGCCTTCGCTCGCGCAAAGCCAGCGCAATCAAACCCGCTTCTCGCAGATCATGAGGTTTTGAGGTATTGCGCAATAGGTTTTCAAAGGTTTCTAACGCCTTTTTTCGGATGGAGGGCTCCACAGAAGGAAAATGATCGCCTTGCAGCGCAGCCAGATCCATGCGGCTGTTCAAAATTCTCAAAGCAAGGTTTGCCGGCTGCCATAACTCTGCAGACCGAAGATTGCTGGCTAACCCACTTATTGTTGAGGGTTGCTGAAGGGCTTCCCAAACCAGAGGGTCTCTTTTTAATGCTGAAAACACAACCGGCACTTCCTCCAGCGGCAAACAGGTTCTCAATAATTCAAGAAGATCTGCTGATGGCATAGGGAGCTCCTTATAATCAATTTCGGAAAAGTTGGGGGTTGGTGAAAGGCTATTGGATTTGGAAGGCAAGCCCAAAGGCTGCCGCAATCATTAACATACCGGCAATGACCAGAAATACTCCAATGCCTGCAGATGTGCGAACCAGCTGGTTGAGTGATTCGACCAGACTGGAAGCGTTACCCACCAGTCCAGCAATTTCTTCAGCAATCCCTTTTTGCGCCAGTCGGGCAGTTTGTTCAGCGATTCGCTTGATTTCTCCGCCCAGAACCCGACTGACCAGCACAATCACGCCGATTAACCACATGATTACACCCAACGCAAGGGCTACCCCGGCTGTGGTCAGCAAGAAATCGTTTTTGGTCATTTCAAAAATCATCATACCCTTCCTCCCATGAATCTCTGCTGGAAGGGTATGATGCAAGAATTGTGCCAGACGCAATTTATCCGTTCAGGCGGGAGATGTCCGCCGGTAAATCCGGCAGGTCAATGGCTCGGCTTTCGCAAAATAGCATGGCGCGTTCAATCGCATGACTCAATTCACGGATATTTCCGGGCCAATCGTAAGCCATGAGCGCCTGCATCGCCCGCGGGGTAATATCATCCACGTTCACCCCCAGTTTTGCTTTGTATTGACGGATGAAAAACCCCACCAGTTCAGGAATATCCATTTTTCTATCGCGAAGGGGGGGCAAATGTAAATCAACCACTTTCAGGCGGTAATACAAATCCTGCCGGAAACTGCCCTCCTGAATCATTTCTTTCAAATTACGATTGGAGGCTGCCAATACCTGAACATCCACCTGAATCAAATTTGTGCCACCCACCCGCCGGAAAGCGTGCTCCTCAATTGCCCGCAGTAATTTAGCCTGAATATCCAGCGGCATAGAAGAAATCTCATCCAAAAATAAAATTCCGCCATCTGCCACTTCCATCAAACCATTTTTACGTCGTTCAGCGCTGGTAAATGCCCCCGCTTCGTAACCAAATAATTCTGACTCAAGCACGGTGGGTTGAATTGCAGCGCAATTAATGGCAATAAACGGTTTATTGGAACGCGGCCCTGTGCTGTGAATAAAACGAGCAAGCACCTCTTTGCCCGAACCAGTCTCTCCGGTAATTAAAACCGAAACCTGAGCCTGGGCAGCTTTCTGTGCCTGACTCAGCAGCGACTCCATGGATGGAGTCTTGCCAACCACAAAAGAAATACTTTGTTTTTGACTCTGGCGCAGGTGAGCCAGTTCCCTTCGCATCTGCACAATTTCACAGGCGCGGACGATGGAGTTTTCCAGCTGGGTTAATTGAATGGGTTTGGTCAGAAAATCATGGGCGCCGTTTTTCATCGCATCCACAGCCATATCAATATCCCCATGGGCTGTGATGATGATGATCGGCGGACGATAGGGCATATTCTGCATCTCGTACAGCAGGCTTGGCCCATAACCATCCGGGAGCGATACATCCAAAAGAACCACATCACCATTTCCCCGTTGCAGGCAGGTGCGGGCATCATTCAGCGTTGGTACCCCGATCACTTCATACCCCAGCGGAGTTAAGTAATCGGAGATATTTTTCCTTGCATTGGCTTCGTCATCAACAACAAGAATGGTTATCGACATGATTATGCTTCCTCGCAGGCAGGTAGAAAAATACGGAATACGGTACCACCGGGGTAGCTATTGAATGTAATGCTTCCTCGATGGGCAGTTACAATGCGTTTTGTAATGGATAATCCCAAGCCTGTACCGCTGGCTTTTGTGGTGACAAAAGGTTCAAAGATTTTTTCGCGAATATCATCCGGAATACCGGGGCCATTATCCGAGATAGCAACTTCAAGATGAGGATGACTGGATACAAGCGTTGAAAGGCTGACCCGCACGCTTAGAATGCCGCCATTATCCCTCATGGCGTCAATCGCATTGCTGATCAGGTTATTGAAAACCTGATCCAATGCCCGCCAGTCGCCCTTAACCGGTGGTAATTTTTCAGCCGGCTGATAGATATGCTTGATGTTCAATCGCTCCATGCGGGGACGCCAGCGATCCAGAATACGCTTGATTAATTGGGGAATGTCCACCAATTCTTGTTTGGGTTCATAAGGTTTTGCGTAGCTCTTCAAGGCTTCCATCTGGTGATGGAGCCGCTCACAATCGCTTTCCATCCGCTTGATCAGGTCCTGAAGGGAATTTTCACTCGCCAATCGGCGCGAAAGAATTTGTAAGCCGGTTGAAATATTGTTAATTGGGTTAAGCACTTCGTGGGCAAAAACGCCCATAAATTCCCCCAAAAATGCCCGTTGTTCTAACTGGCGAGACTGAGCCAGAATTTGCTCATGTTCGCTGATATCCCGCACCAGAATAGCAGCCCCCGTCAATTGACCCTTGTCTTGAATCGGAAGAATTTTCACATCTGCTGCGAAGGTTTGCCCATTTCGGCGATGCAGGGTAATATTTTCCAGCACAGAGGATACTTTGGTCGAGATTACATTCGCAAGTGCCGGTAAAAACCGGTCGGCCGTGATTAGAATGTTTTCTATGCGCTCTCCCTGAACCTCGCTGCGTGTGTAACCAAATAAAAATTCTGCAGCCGGGTTGATTTCGATAATCACCGATTCCGGGTCAACAACCATGACCCCTTCTTGAACTTCTTCATACACTGAAGAGTACAACTGAAGCGCAAATTCTCTCCGCGCTGATTCTCTTCTCAGGTTTTCCTCCAATACTGAACGACTGAACACTTGAGAAATATAAACTGCCAGAACTTCAATAGTTTCCAGTAAAAAGGGCGGGGGCTGAGGTTCCATTCCACCCACTACGATCAGCCCCTCCAAAGCATTTTCTCCTCCAATGGCAACACTGGCAACATAGCCAACACCGGCGATCCTTGCAGAACGATGTAAATGAGTGGTCATCCGCTTTCCCGGGGTCCATAACTGCGGTGTGGGTAATCGAATCAGGTCGGTGGAAGGTAAGGTATCGGGGAAGAGAGTTAATTCTTCGAGGCTGATTAACTTTCTTAACTCGGGAAACTCTGCACTGGCATGATAGATACAAATCAGATTGGTTTCAAACAAATTTCTCAAGATATCCAATAATTTTTGGATTGTAAGGAGCCAATCATCCGATGAATTTTCGACAATCCGGGGGATTTGCTGGAATGTCGTCAGTAATCTCTTTTGCCAGCTACCGCTCAGAAATTGAAGATCGCTCTGCGAGACTATCTTTAGAACCAGATATCCGGTTGGTTGATCCAAAACACTTTTTCGGATTTCCACCGGGATGTTCAACCGATTGCGGGTTTTTAATAAACCCATAGCACTTTCTGCCGTTAAAATCTCTTCCAAATCGGGATTTTCCAAAAGAGACTCTAATTTCTCGTTGATAATCTCTTGCATGGAGTAGGCCGAAAGCACCAGAAACGCACTGTTTGCCAGAAGGATACGGTTACCCTCCGGGTCATATACCAGCGCCGGTTCAGAGATCAATTCCAGTAAATTTTGAATTGCCCCGATAGTTTCAACCTTATTAATCTTGTTACCAAATAACGCCTGAATTGGACGACTGATTACATCTCTCATACCTAAACCTGATTGAGCCTGCGTAAATGGGCAGGGAGGATGCCTTCCATTGCCCGATACTTGGCAACTGTGCGGCGGGCAACTTCATAACCTTGTTGGGCAAGCATACAAGCCAGTTGAGAATCGCTCAATGGATTTTTTTCTTTCGAAATGATTTCTCGTAATGCCGTTCGCACATTTAGACTGCGGTCGAAGAAATTTGCCAGTGGAATGATTTTTTTATTGGGCAGTTGAACGGTTTTATTCGAAACCGCCCGTGAAATCGTAGATTCATGGACACCCAGTTCCTCAGCGAGCGAAGCGCGGGTCAGGGGTTTAATATAACGATCGCCGTAGATGATAAATTCCCGTTGAATACTGACCACCCTTTGCAATAATCGCTGCATGGTAAAGTTCCTCTGCTGCAAGCATTTTACAAACAATGCCGCGCGTTCCAGGTCATTCTTCATTCCCAAACGGGTTTCCTCATTGGCGAGGCGTGCAGCTTGACGAAAGAGAGGATTGACTCTCAAATACCCGCGAATCGGCAAAATAA
Source organism: Bellilinea sp. (assembly GCF_053501535.1). Lineage (NCBI taxonomy): Bacteria > Bacillati > Chloroflexota > Anaerolineae > Anaerolineales > Anaerolineaceae > Bellilinea > Bellilinea sp. The sequence continues at coordinate 198,213 of NZ_JBRCOK010000025.1, forward strand.
TCTCAACAACCAATGGATTCTCGGGTGAATTGTTCAAATAACTGATGATGATATCCGGGTGGTAGTACACCTCGCCGGCTTTGGGTGAAGGATTTCTGACATCCCCCCAATGTGCCCGCGCAGGAAATGGATTTAAGTTTTCCCCAATGAAACGTACTGTTTCGTGAACCTGATGCTGTGATACATTCAATTTTCGGGCAATTTCGGCATATTGACGATGGGTTAACATTTCCATCGCTTCTGCAATAATTCGGCGGGCTAATTGCGGAGTGGGTTTGCTTTCATCCAAAACATCCAGTTGAACCAATAGGGCTTCCTGCGGATTGGCAGAACCAACACCTACCGGCTCAGCCCGTTGGATGAGTTGCTTGATGCGCATCACCCTGGATAGTGGAACGTGAAAATATTGTGCAATTTCGACCGGTGCGATGGTTAAGAAACCATCCTCATCTAAGTGGGTTAAGAAAAATGCCGCAATGCGGCGTTCCTCTCCTTCCAACTCAACCGCAATCTGACGCAAAATATAAACAGGTAACTCTTCTACAATGGGAGAAACTGGTTCATCGGCAATCAAATCTGCACTTGACCCGCCAGAGGAGTAAAACTCTTCACGTGGCGAAACAAAAACTACCGGCTCATCCGCCTGCATACTCATCGGACGACTGCAAACCGGGCATTCACCCTGCCCGGGCAGCACCCGATGACAGGTTGGACAGCGGCGTTCTTCCACCAGTTCCAACGCCGGGTTGGTCAATTCCTGCTGAATTTGCTGGTAAAGTTCCCCCACCGTCTGGTTCAGGAGGGTCATTGTTTGCGTCAGATGTGCGGTGGTTACCGTTCGGATACTGGGACTCTGGATTTGAAACATGATTTCTCCCTGCTCCATTAGAAGAGTATACTGATCAAGTGCAAATGGTGCAAGTTTTATGCCAGAGCAATTTGCTTCAAGCGTGGTAGAATTTGCTTTTGGAAGCGTAGAATGAAACAGATTACCGTTATTGGTGGTGGATTGGCTGGCAGTGAAGCTGCCTGGCAGGCAGCCGAATTGGGCTGCGAGGTCTTTCTCTATGAAATGAGGCCGGAAATCCCGACGGGGGCACATGTCACCGGTTTTCTGGCAGAACTGGTCTGTTCCAATTCGCTGGGTTCCAATCTGGTTGACCGCGCTTCCGGCTTGCTGAAAGAAGAGATTCGTCAGTTTGGCTCCTTACTGCTCCGATGTGCCGAAGCAACCGCCTTGCCGGCTGGCGGAGCATTGGCGGTTGACCGCGAAGCCTTTGCCCGATTGGTTACCGAGCGCATCACCAGCCATCCGCGTATTCATCTCATCCGTCAGGAAGTAACCACCATTCCAGAAGGTATTGTGATCATTGCCAGCGGCCCTCTTACATCCCCTGCTCTGGCTGATGCCATCCAGAGTCTTAGCGGTGAAAATCGCCTTTATTTTTACGATGCTATTGCCCCTATCATCCACGTCGACTCGATTGATTTTTCGATTGCTTTTAAAGCCTCACGTTATGGGATTGGTGAAGAAGACGAAGGAGATTATATTAATTGCCCTCTAACCCGAGACGAATATTTTGCCTTTCTGGATGCCCTGCGTGCTGCCCAACGGATTCCCCTGCGCGAGTTCGAAAAGGATATCGAAACCGGCGTCCGCGCTGGAATGGACCGCTTCTTTGAAGGCTGTCTGCCTGTTGAAATTCTTGCCCAACGCGGTGATCTGGCGCTGGCTTACGGCCCCATGCGGCCGGTAGGTCTGAAAGACCCGCGCACTGGCAAACGCCCATTTGCTGTTGTACAACTTAGACAGGATAACCTGACAGCCACCCTCTACAATATGGTAGGGTTTCAAACCAACCTCACTTTTCCAGAACAGAAACGGGTTTTCCGCATGATTCCCGGCCTGCAAAACGCCGAATTTGTTCGCTACGGGCAAATGCACCGAAATACTTTCATCGCATCGCCATTATTGCTCCATCCCACCTTGCAAACCCGTCAGCGGGAAACGCTTTTCTTTGCCGGACAAATTACAGGAGTGGAAGGTTACATGGGCAATATCGCTACTGGCCTGCTGGCTGGCATCAACGCGGCCCGACTGGCTGAAGGACAACCGCCCTTCACTCTGCCCCGCACCACCATGCTGGGTGCACTGTGTCATTATGTTACCCACGCATCCATGAAAGATTTTCAGCCAATGAAAGCCAATTTTGGCATACTGCCCGAACTGTCAGAATCAGTCAAAGGTAAGCGTGCCCGCGCCCAGGCGCATGTTGAGCGCTCGCTGCGGGATTTAGGAATCTTTTTTGAAGAATGTGGGGTTAAAACACCAATAAACCCATGAAAAAATCTCCCCTCTTCTCTCTCGGCTTATTGATACTATTGTTAACTTTGGGGTTGTTCATCAGCACCCACTTTGGGGGTAATCCTTCAACGGTTTACCGCTTCAATAAAAACCGCGCCTTCAAAGATGTGGAAGTGCAATTGTCCTTTGGACCGCGTACTCCCGGCAGCACGGCCCATCAACAGACCATCGAATATATTGCTGAACAAACCCAAAATGCCGGCTGGCAGGTAGAATTACACCAAACCCAACGCCTGGGACACCCCATTACAAATGTGATTGCCAGGCGTCCCAATCCTGGTGGGAAACAGATCATCATTGGGGCTCACTTCGATTCGCGTTTCTACAGTGATCAGGATGAGGATTCTTCTCAGCGCTCTCAACCCGTTCCCGGTGCAAACGATGGCGCTTCGGGTGTTGCCGTCCTCCTGGAACTTGCCCGCAGTCTGCCAAGCAATCTTCCGGTGGAAATCTGGCTGGTATTTTTTGATGCTGAGGACCAGGGTAACATTAGCGGCTGGGATTGGATTCTGGGTTCAAGTGCTTTTGTCGAAGAAATTCCTATCAACCCCGCTGCTGTGGTGATTCTGGATATGATCGGAGATGCCGATTTAAACATATATCTCGAAAGGAACTCAAATCCTCAACTCTCCGGTCAAATTTGGGAAACTGCCCGTGAATTGGGCTTTGAAAAGTATTTTATCCCGCAGTATAAATACAGTATTCTCGATGATCACACACCTTTTTTGGAGAGAGGGTTTCCGGCAGTTGATGTCATTGACTTTGATTATCCCTACTGGCATACCCGTCAGGATACCCTTGACAAAGTTTCGGCAGAAAGTTTAGGAATCGTTGGAGAAACGATTCACCGCTGGTTAACCACTTACGAATAACACTTGGATAAAAATCAGAAAATAGCATAAACTTAACCTAATGAGCGAAGTCGAACTTTTGAGAACCATTCAACCCATCTGGGTTAACCGCGTTGTTCAATCCATGGCCCGCGGAGCGGGTTTGCGCGAAGACCTGCGGATACAGGCTGAGTCTTTTTTCACCAAACTTGAGCAGGCTCTTGAAACCGGCGATCCCGCATGGCTGGACCCCATCCTCACCGATTGGTCGCTCTCATTAACCCTCACCGATTTAGAAGTGAGTGCCAGCAGCGTATTGAAATTCACGATCTTGCTCCAGCAAATTACCATCGAAACCTGTCAGGAAGTCCTCGACGATCATCAAGCGCTGTTGATGATCACCACCTTGCTGCCGATTTTTCATTACATCATTGAAAAAAGCGCGCAACTGGAGATGGAAGCCAAAGTCAGTCACCTGACCGCTCAGCTGGAGCAAACCCGTCAGAATCTGGAAAAACTGGACAAGAGCAAATCCGACTTCATTGCGGTTGCCGCGCATGAATTAAAAACTCCTCTTACGCTGATCGAGGGTTATACCGCCATGCTTCGCGAAATGCTTGAGCAGCAAAACGGCATAAACCACTACCTCACCATGGTAGATGGCATTTCCAATGGCGCACGCCGGCTGCGTACAATCATTGATGACATGATTGATGTTTCTTTGATTGATAACCGCTTGCTGAGCTTAAACATCCAACCCGTATGGATCAATCGGCTGCTGCAACTGCTTCAAGCCGAATTACAATCCGCTCTGCAAGAACGCCATCAAACCCTCATCATCCAATCCTTTCCCGGCGTTGATGAATTAACCTTTGCAGATCCCGAAAGACTTTTACAGGTTTTTCGGAATGTGTTGGTTAATGCCATAAAATTTACTCCCGATCACGGCAAAATTACCATCAATGGACGAAAATTACCGGGATTTATTGAAGTATCCATTACCGATGAAGGAATCGGGATTGATGCAGAAGATCAGTTAATCATTTTTGAAAAATTTTCCCGCATTGGCAATGTTGCACTCCATTCCAGCGGAAAAACCAAATTTAAAGGCGGTGGACCCGGCTTGGGATTACATATTGCCAAAGGAATTATTGAAGCGCACGGTGGTGCGATTTGGGTTGAATCCAATGGCTATGATGAAGAAAAATGCCCGGGTTCAACCTTCCACATACTCGTACCACATCACCTTGAACCACCGGATATGAAAACCGCGCGTTTATTTGCCTCTTTATTAACCCCCTCAACCAAGACTGGTGCCTATGAATCAGAATAAGTCCATTTCCCGCCCGGCAGAGCGAATTGCATCGTTCAAGCCCTATTATTTCGCCAGCCTGAGCCAAAAAATCACGGAGCTTAAAGCGCTTGGCATGGACGTGATCCGGATTGATATGGGATCACCCGATCTCCCCCCAGCAGATTTTATTACAGATGCTTTAATCTCAACCGCCCGCCGCCCGGATGCTCACGGCTATACTCCCAACGGAGGCACGCTTGCCTTCCGCAGAGCGATTGCGGCCTACTATGCCAACCGTTTTCAAGTAGATTTGGACCCGCAAAAAGAAACCATAGCTCTCCTTGGGTCAAAAGAAGGGATTTTCAACCTCAGCCAGGTATGTATCAACCCGGGCGAGATTGTACTGGTGCCCAACCCTGGCTATCCGGTCTATCAGTCCAGCACATTGATCGCCGGAGGGCAGATTTATCCCATGCCTCTGCTCCATGAAAACCATTATCTCCCTGATCTGGATGCCATCCCCGAATGGGTGTTGGAACAAGCCCGATTGATGTGGCTGAACTACCCCAACAACCCCACCGGTGCCGTTGCGCCGCTTGCTTTCTTTGAAAAAGCCGTTGAAATCGCTAAAAAGTATCAGATATTAATCGCCCACGATGCGCCCTATGTGGATATCTGCTACGATGGCTATAAAGCGCCCAGTATCTTGCAGGTAGCGGGTGCCAAAGAGGTCGCTATTGAGTTCAATTCGTTATCAAAAACCTACAACATGGCAGGCTGGCGATTAGGCATGGCTGTTGGTAACTCAGAGGTAATCCGCTACTTGCACACCTACAAAAGTCAGGTGGATTCATCTCACTTTGAGGCGATTTTACAGGCCGGCATCCTTGCCCTCACCGGAGATCAGTCCTGGCTGGAGGAACGCAATCAAATCTACCAACACCGGCGGGATATTGCCCTGCATGGCTTACGCGAAGCCGGTTTCCGCGTAGAGACGCCTCCCGCAGCAATCTATATTTGGGCTCACCTTCCTCAAGGTTATACCGATAGCACTGCCTTTTGTTCTCAGTTATTAGAAGAAGTCGGTGTTAGCGTTACACCGGGTGTCGTTTACGGTAAATACGGCGAGGGATACATCCGCATATCTCTGGGTGTTTCCACCGATCGCTTGAAAGAAGCCGTTGAACGGATCAAAAACTGGTTAAGAAAGTAGAAAGAGAAAAAACTACCTGAATGTCAAAAAAAATTGCTGAGCCAACCCAACCGCCGCGTGAACGCGCCATCCTTGTCGGAGTTGATTTGACCGGCGAACCGGGCTTACTTCCATTAGAAGACTCCCTGGCAGAGCTGGCTTTGCTGGCTCAGACCGCCGATGTGGAAATCCTGGGTGAAATTACCCAACGGTTGGAAAAACCGAATCCGGATACTTTTATTGGTTCGGGTAAAGTTGAAGAAATCAAAATGCTGGTGGAGGAAACTCAAGCCGACCTGGTCATCTTCGACATTGAACTTTCTCCCCGCCACCAGCGAGAACTGGAAGAGCGTTTTGGTGATCAGGTGCGAGTTATTGACCGAACAGCGTTGATACTGGATATTTTCGCACGTCACGCTAACACCCGTGAGGGTATCTTACAGGTCGAACTGGCTTATTATGAATACCGTCTGCCGCGCCTGACCAGAGCGTGGACACACCTTGCCCGTCAGGCCGGCGGTGGTGGGGGCCGAACCGGCTCAAGCGGCGGAGTTGGTCTGCGTGGCCCCGGTGAAACCCAGCTGGAAGTTGACCGACGCGAAATCCGCCGACGCATTGCCCGCCTCAAGGAAGAATTGGAAAAAGTACGCGCTCACCGCCAGCGGTATCGCGAGCAGCGCCGCCGCTCCAATATTCCCATTGTAGCCCTGGTGGGCTACACCAATGCCGGCAAGTCCACCCTGCTGAACACGCTCGCCGGGGCGGATGTATATGTTGCCGATCAGTTGTTCGCCACACTCGACCCGACCACCCGGCGTGTGGAATTGCCTGGCGGACACACTGTGCTTTTCACGGATACGGTTGGTTTCATCCAAAAATTACCCACCCAGTTAATTGCCGCTTTCCGTGCAACGCTGGAAGAAATTACCGAAGCCGATCTGTTGGTTCATGTTCTGGATGTTACTCATCCCAATGCGTGGGAACAATGGAAAGCTGTTCAACAGACTCTTTTAGAGATTGGCTGCGAGGATATCCCCACCATTACAGCCCTCAATAAAGTAGACCGCCTGTCAGATACCGAATTAATTCGGAACGCATTGAGTCGATTCACCAGCTCGGTAGCAATCTCCGCAAAAACCGGGGAAGGTCTCCCCAATTTACTTCGTGAAGTTGAGAATATCCTGTTTGAAAACTTTGCTGCCGTCACAGTGTACATCCCCTATCGGGAAGGTCAACTGATTGCCCAGTTCCATGAGTTCGGAAAAGTGGAAGAGAGTCAGCCTTTTGGGGAGTATATTAAAATCAAAGGCTCTTTACCGGGTCGTTTACTGACTGCCTACCGTCCATATATGAAGCGCCCCACCCCGGCAAAAAACGAGGTTTAATATTCAGCATGCTAGAAAGTCTCTCGCATTTTCTGGATAAGGTTTCTTCTTTCCTTGCTAACCGTAAAGGGTTGCTGCCGTTGATTGGCCTGGTCTTGATTCTGGTCAATTTTATTTTGCAATTTGTCGCGGCTGGCTGGCTGGTGGAGAGTAACTTGTTCCTGCATCTTGGTTTGCTGTTGGCTATCATCGGGTTTATGCTTGCCTGGGCGCTCTAATAAGCAGAAAAAGGCTGCCCGTTTCGGCAGCCTTTTCTCATATTCGTTAATCAGGCTTCGACTTACTTCTTTTTCTCGGCCTTTTCCATACTGATAATTTCACGACCCTGATAATAACCGCAATTGGGGCAAACTGTATGCGGCAGGCGCATCTCACCACACTGGCTGCATTGCACCAGATTGGCGTTTTGCAGAGCGTCGTGCGCTCGCCGCCGGTCCCGCCGTCCTTTTGAAAGTTTCCGCTTTGGAAGTGGTACCATTCCGTTACTCCTATCTTCACTAGCCAGTTTTCGGCAAATTTCCAATTCAAAAAGCCGCCCTATTGTACCTTCACCCATTAAGAACTGTCAAGTAAAAATTCCAAAATCGCTCATTGAAGTAAGCCGTGTCCCTACCAAACCTGCACCAATGGGAGTATAATCTCCCCCATCGCCAGCGGAGCGCTGGCATTTGCATGAATCGGAGGCCTGGCATTAATGAATCGTCGTCTTGTCAATTTGATCCTCATCATTCTAATTTTTGCTCTGGCGGTCTGGGTAGATTTACCAAACAACCCGGGAATTAAAATCGGTTCTTTCGAGAAAAAACTGGAAGCGGTGCTTGGCTTGGACCTGCGCGGTGGAATGCAGGTAATTTTGAGCGTCCCCCCGGAAATCGCCGTGACCCAGCAAAACCTGCAGGATGCAGCCACTATTCTGGAAAATCGCTCCAATGCGCTGGGTGTCAGTGAAGTGGTTTTCCAGACAGCTGGTGAGCGAATCATCGTTGGTGAATTTCCCGGCGCTACGGACGCCGAAGAGGTCATCAATCCCATTCGTCAGGTTGGGCAGCTGGAATTTGTGGACACGGGGAATACCCCATTACCACCCGGCACCGAGATTTTAACAGACTTTGGGCTGGCAGAACCGGTCACCGAACCCACCGAGGAAAATGGCAAAATTCGCTACCATACCATCCTTACCGGCAAGGACTTAAAATCGGTTGGTGTTGTCCGCGGTCAGCTCAATGAGTATGAAGTTGCCATTGAATTCAATCCGGATGCCGGTAAAATTTTTGAAGAATGGACAACCCAAAATGTTGGCAAATATCTGACCATTGTTCTGGACAAAAAGGTTATCTCTTCACCGGTTATTGAACAACCGATCAAGGATGGTCAGGGCGTCATTCGGGGTGGTTTCACTGCCGAAAGCGCCAATTCGCTGGCGGTTCAATTGCGCTATGGTTCGCTGCCAATTCCGCTGAATATCGAACAGATTCGTGTCATCGGGCCTACCCTGGGTCAGGATTCACTGGAAAAATCCCTGATCGCCGGTCTAATCGGCTTCTCCATAGTCATGTTATTCATGGCAATTTACTACCGCGTGCCCGGTTTGGTGGCTGATTTGGCGCTGGTTTTCTACGCCCTGGTAACCTTTGCAATTTTCAAAATCATCCCGGTTACACTTACCCTGCCGGGCATTGCCGGTTTCCTGCTCAGCACCGGTGCGGCCCTGGATGCCAATATTCTCATCTTTGAACGCTTGAAAGAAGAACTGCGTAACGGACGAACTATTCGACAGGCCATTGATCTCGGCTGGCGGCGCGCCTGGCCCTCCATCCGCGATTCAAACATTGCTGCGCTCATCACCAGTGGTATCCTGTTCTGGTTCGGCTCGGCCTTCGGCGCCAGTTTTGTCAAGGGTTTCGCCCTCACACTGGCGCTGGGAGTAGCAGTCAGCCTTTTCACGGCTTTGTTTGTCACTCGCACATTGTTGGGCTTGTTCCTTGAATCCATCAAGGAACCTGAAAAACGCCCCGAATTATTCGGAATATAGAGGCAACCACGATGTTAGACATTCTTGGAAAACGCTACTACTTCTTTGCTCTTTCTCTGCTGGTGATTTTGCCCGGCTTGATCATTTTAGCCATCAATGGCTTGCCGCTGGCGATTGACTTCAGCGGCGGCACCATTCTTGAGCTCCAGTTCCCGACAACCAACTTGCCTCCTACCGAGGAAGTGGTACAAATTTATAATGAATTGGGTTTTCGCGAAGTTCAGGTTCAAACCGCAGCCGGTCCGTCCGGTCAGCGTGATATTCTGGTCATCCGCTCTCCTTTCATGGATGAAGAGGCCAAGAACAAAGTTGTCAATACAATGGAAGAAAGATTTGGGGTTGAGCAAATTAACGTAAACCGCTTTGACAGCGTTGGGCCGGTCATTGCTGCTCAGGTTACCAACCGGGCTGCCCTTGCCGTCGCCGTGGCTGCACTGGCAGTAGTCCTTTATATCACCTACGCCTTCCGCGGCATTCCTCATGCCTTTCGCTATGGGGTGTGCGCGATCATCGCCATGATTCATGATATCCTGGTGGTTTTCAGCATTACCGGCATCGGATCGGTTTTGTGGGGTTGGCAGATGGACTCTTTATTCCTGACCGCCCTGCTGACCGTTATTGGTTTTTCTACACAGGACAAAATCGTGGTGTTTGACCGCATCCGTGAAAACAGTTCATTCTTACGCAAACTACCCTTTGAAAAACTGGCCAACCACTCCATTATTCAAACTCTGCAGCGCTCAATCAATACCCAGTTAATGACGGTGGAGTTTATGCTGCTTGCACTGGCATTGTTTGGTGGTGTAACCCTGCGGGAATTTGCGATCATCTTGCTGGTCGGTCTGTTCAGCGGGACGTACTCTTCGATCTTTGTGGCTGCGCCTATTTTGGTTGTGTGGGAAAACAAAGAATGGCGCACGTGGTTCCGCAAGCAAAATGCCAGCGCCTGATTTCCTGACGGGGAGTCTTGAAATTCCTTGAAAGAGTCTAGACAGGGTTTCGGAAATTCTTCGAAACCCTGTTTTTTTTCAAACTCAACATCAGATCGAACGGAGTCACTGGATGGAAACCACAACCATTGAAGAACGAATCCCATGGAAAAGTCGCATTTGGATTTCGTTGGCCGATTCATCCGTTGCAATGATGCAAACCATTGTTGGCGGAGGCGCTTTAACCTATTACTTTACACGTGTTCGTGGTCTGGACCCGAATCTTGCCGGCCTTGTCTGGTTGCTTTTCGGCATCTGGAACGCCGTGAATGACCCTTTGTTCGGGTTTATCAGCGATCGTACCAAATCTAAACTGGGGCGGCGGCGACCTTACATCCGCTACGGCGCACCTATACTGACCCTCGGATTCATCTTCCTGTGGCTGGATCTACCCACCTCGCAGGGAGTCATGTTTTTTCAATTGCTGATCGGCTTGTTTGTTTACGATATTCTTTACACCGCCATTGCCACCAGCATTTATATCATGCCCTATGAAATGGCGGTTTCCAACAAAGCCCGCAGCAGTATTTTTATCTGGAAGATTATCTTCATGATCTTTCCAAATGTTCTGCCTTTTGTCATTGCTGCAATTCAACCCGGACCGGGAGATGACCCCACCAACTATCGTATTCTTCTGATGGGCATGGCCATTTTCCTTGGGTTGATTGTATTCCTCAGTACCTTCTTTTATGAAGAAAAAGTGTTTACACAACAGGAAGAGCAGTTTCCCTTCCTGAAATCTCTCAAAGAGAGTTTTTTGAATTTCGCTTTCGTTATCTTTCTGGTCGTCAGTTTTACGGTCATTTACATTCAAACCAGCCTGATGCAGGGGGTTGCCTATTACTTCGATGAAATCATGATGACACCCTTGCCGCTTTATCTCGGACTGGCAGCCGGGATTGTGTTTGGCATTTGGTTCTGGATCCGCAAGCGCGATCCGTGGGGAGTGAAAACCTGTGTGAGAGTTTGGCTGGCAGCATTTGCGGCAGGTTGCTTAATCATGCTGCTTGGCGGTAAGTTGCTGATTCCAGCCGTAATCGGATTTTTCCTGATCGGTGTCGGTTTTGCCGGTGGAATGTACCTCATCCCGATTATGAATGGGGATGTCATTGATTATGACGAACAGCGCACCGGACTGCGCCGCGAAGGAATGTATGCCGGCATTAATAGTCTGGTCACCAAACCGGCCATCAGCCTTGCTCAGGCAGCATTCTTGTGGATTTTGCAGGCAAATGGCTATGACCCTCTCTTAACCAAAGGGCTGCAATCTCCACAGGCGGAAAACGGCATATTACTGGCATGGATGCTGATTCCGGCAATCCTGTTGACCATCAGCTGGCTGACGATGCGTTGGTATCCCCTGGCCGGAAAACAGTGGGACGAAATCAAACAACAGCTTTCCGTGATACACGAAGAAAAAGAACGACTGGCATTGCAAAAATTACATGCCAAAACAGCTGACTAACCCCTTGCAGTTGAAAATGATGACGTTTGTAAGGTGACAGGTTGAACTTAACCGATACAATTAAGATGTGACTGAAGAATAACCTTTCAGTCTTTTGATCAATTTGCCAGTTTCTATCCCATCCAATCCCTTCCCGGAGAAAGCGAGAATCCCATGCGCAAAGAAGTGGTTTTAATCACCGGCGCGAACGGTGAAATCGGTCATGGCTTGATCACTCATCTTGGCAGAGAAGGCAAAGTGGATATTGTTGCTTTGGATGTTCAGCCGCTGGATGAATCCCTGCGACCTTACTGCCTGCGTGCTATTCAGGGTGATATTCTGGACGGCATGTTGCTCGGCAGACTGGTGGCTGAGTTCGAAATCCGCACCATTTATCATTTGGCTTCCATCCTATCCACCAAAGCAGAATACAATCCTGAAGCTGCTCACCGCGTCAATGTGGAAGGCACGCTTAATCTCTTACGACTGGCAGTAGAACAGTCGGCATGGCAGGGCAGACCGGTCAAATTTCTGTACCCATCTTCCATCGCCGCCTACGGTTTACCCGATTTAGAAACCAAACACAGCGCCGGAAAAATTAAAGAGTGGATGTGGCTTGAACCGACCACAATGTACGGCTGCAACAAACTGTATTGCGAACATCTTGGCCGGTACTACACCCGTTATTACCGCCAGCTGGCAGCCGATCATACCCCCAACACCATTGATTTTCGCTGTATTCGTTTTCCCGGCTTAATCAGTGCAGATACAATTCCAACCGGCGGCACTAGCGATTATGGCCCGGAGATGCTCCACCATGCTGCTCAGGGAATTCCATATACCTGTTTTGTTCGCCCGGACACCTGTTTACCATTCATGGCAATGCCCGATGCGGTTCGTTCGCTGTTAATGCTGGAAAGCGCCCCCAAAGAAAATCTGAAGCATCTGGTATACAATGTAACCAGTTTCAGCCTCACCGCTCAGGAAATTTATGAGATTGTGATCAAGGCTTTTCCAAAAGCCCAGGTTACCTTCAATCCACACCCCAGCCGGCAGGCTATTGTGGATTCATGGCCGGCGGATGTGGATGACAATGCCGCCCGAAAGGACTGGAACTGGTCTCCAGAATATGATAAGGAACGGGCTTTCAACGAATATCTCATCCCGGCCATCAAAGAGCGCTATTCAGTCAGGGTTTAGATCTGCCGGAGGACCTGATGAACGCCTCAGAAAAAATCACCCTTACTCCTGCAGCCGATGAAAAAGTCATTCCATTGATGGTGTATATCCCCGGCAGATTGATCTGGGGAGAGGCAGTCGTCAAAGAAGCCATTCGGGTCAGCACTTGGTTGAGAACGAATGTTGCTCCTGAAGTTTTGACACTTTTCAATGCAAAAATATTAATTCCCACTGCAGGGGCGAAACTGAAACCGATTTCCCATCCCGAATTGAGTATCTTTGTCACTCAGATCCTTGCCTATCATCTCATACCTCCCCATCAGGAACCACCCGACTTCGACCCCACCGAGCCAAATCGGGTCATGGAACCGGTCACTCTTTGGGTGGACACTTTTCGATTTGAAGGACATCTGCGCCTTTCAGCGCTTTCGTCGGTGAGAAAATATCTGGACGTTACCCGCGAGGCATTTACCTCGCTATACGATGTAGAGATTTCCAATCCTCTCCTTCCGGAGATGGGAAGCTTGAAAGTGCCTTACTTGATTGTCAGGCAAAATATGGTGTTATACGGTAAAAAAGCCGGTTAGCAGGTAAATTTTTTTTGCACTTCTCGCAAACTCGAATTTTGATAAAAATCTAACAAAATTCGATTAATATGGTGTCGTCAAATTCGGAATATTTTACGGAGGACGAAAGATGTCTCAACCGCTTTCAGAAGTTCATGGACAACCGATACCTTTCAAAGCCGAAACTCGTCAGTTATTGAACATCCTCATCCACTCGCTTTATACCGACAGGGAAGTTTTTTTGCGGGAGCTGATTTCCAACGCTTCGGATGCTCTGACCCGCTTACATTTCGAATCGCTGACCAACCGCGAAATCATTGACCCCGAAACTGAGTTAGCCATCTGGATCGAAACCACCCCCCAGCAAAGAGAGCTGATCATCCGCGATAGCGGAATTGGCATGAATGCAGATGAACTGGCACAAAACCTCGGTACGATTGCTCATTCTGGCGCAAAAGCCTTTTTAGAAGCGCTTCAAAAAGAAGAGGCTAAAATAAACGACATCATCGGTCAATTTGGGGTTGGTTTTTATTCCGCCTTCATGGTAGCAGAGAAAATTGAAGTCAACTCTCGCTCCTACCGCCCTGAGGATACCCCGGCGCGCTGGGTTTCTTATGGTGAGGACACCTTCACGATTGAACCTTCCGAAAAGAAAGAACGAGGAACAACCGTAAAAATTTACCTGAAAGAAGATGCCGCTGAGTTTTGTGACGAACACCGTATCCGCCAGATCATTAAGAAACACTCGGATTACATCCCTTTTCCCATTTATATTGGCAGCGATAAAGAACCCGCCAACCGCCGCACTTCTTTATGGAGGCAGCCGCCTCATCAGGTTAGCGAAGAAGAATATCGGGACTTTTACCGCCAGTTCACCCTCGATTTTCAGCAACCGTTGCATAAAATTCATCTCTCCATTGACGCGCCAGTGCAGCTGTATGCCCTGCTCTACATTGCCGCCAGCGCAGAGCGCAACCCGTTTGGTCTGAGGAAAGAAGAGGGATTGAAACTCTATGCCAGAAAAGTGCTGATCCAGGAATACTCCAAGGACCTCTTACCGCCTGCCTTCCTTCACTTTGTAGATGGGGTGGTGGACTCGGAGGATTTACCCCTCAACGTATCCCGCGAGTCGATCCAATCCAACCGGGTCATGGCGCAAATCAAGCGAATTTTGACGAACAAAATAATAGATACCCTCAAGACTCTGGCAAAGGATAAGCCGGAAGAATATAGCCGCTTTTGGCTCACCCACGGACGCAGCATCCGCGAAGCAATCGCCACCGATGACGAACTGGCTATCGCCTTACAACCGCTGCTGCGCTACCACTCCCTCAATCACCCCGAGGAGTGGATTTCACTGGAGGATTATCTGCTTAAATCGCCAGCCAGTCAGACCTGCATCTATTATCTAATCGGCGATCATCAAAAAAGTCTCGAAACCAGCCCGCATCTGGAAATCTTCCGCAGCCGTGGATTGGATGTCCTGTTCATGACCGATCCTCTCGATCCATTTGTCCTCCTGCGCATCCCGCGCTATAACGGGCATGAGCTGGTCAACGCAGCTGGCGAAGATTTGAAATTGCCCAAGGAAAGCCCTGGCGAATCTCCAACATCATCTGCAACCGACCAAAATGGCGAGGAGATTGTTCAACGCTTTAAGAATGTACTGGGTGAACGAGTTAGCGCTGTGCGCCTTTCAACTCACCCGTTGCAGGCCCCGCTCCGCCTGGTTATCCCGCAGGGTGCCATGCAACCTGAAATGCAAAAGGTTTTCCGGCTGCTCAATCAAAGCTTTGAGCCTCCCAAACCAATCATCGAACTCAACCTTCAACACCCGATTATAAAGTCCTTACTCCAATTACCAGTTGCTGCGCCGCTTCTCAATACAACCATTGAATTACTCTATGAAAACGCTTTGTTGATGGAAGGACTACACCCTGATCCATCTGAAATTGCACCACACATTCAAACTCTAATACAACTGGCCCTGGAGAAACAGGCTGATGAATAAACCACGTGTATGGCTAACCCGTTCGATTTATGAACCTGCTGTAAAAAAATTATCTGAGTATGCGGAAGTGGAAATCTGGCCGGCGGAGAATCCACCTCCGCCGGAGGTCATTGTGGAAAAAGTTGAAGGTATAGAGGGACTGTTGACCATGTTGACCGATCCAATCACCGCAGCTGTGATTAATCATGCTTCCCGCCTCAAAGTAATCAGTCAAATGGCAGTGGGATTTGATAACATTGACATTGAGGCAGCCACTCGACAAGGGATTCCGGTGGGTCACACCCCCGGTGTTTTGACAGAGACCACCGCCGATTTTGCCTGGGCTCTGCTGATGGCCGCTGCACGGCGTGTGGTCGAAGCTGACCGGGAAGTTCATCAAGGAATTTGGCGGGCATGGGGACCGGATGTACTCACCGGTGTGGATGTATATGGCGCCACATTGGGTATTATCGGTTTTGGTCGAATTGGAAAAGCGCTTGCCCGCCGTGCCCTCGGCTTTTCAATGAGAGTCCTCTACAATGATCCAAAACGAGATGAGCAGGCTGAGAAAGATCTTGGAGTGGAATACCGCGATCTGGATACGCTGCTTCAGGAATCGGATTTCATCAGTCTGCACACCTACTACACCGCTGAATTGCATCACCTCATCAACCGTCAGCGATTTGCCCGGATGAAAGATGGCAGCATCTTCATTAACACCGCGCGCGGTGGTTTGGTGGATCATGAGGCACTTCTTTGGGCGCTTGAGTCGAAAAAACTTGCCGCCGCAGCATTGGATGTCTTTGACCCCGAACCCATTCCAGGTGATCATCCTCTGTTGAAATTTCCAAACCTGATCCTTACCCCTCACATTGCCAGCGCAAGCGCCCATACCCGGCAAAAAATGGCGATGATCGCAGTGGATAATCTCATTGCCGGCTTGCGCGGGGAGCGTCTCGCTTTTTGTGCCAACCCACAGGTTTACAATGCTTAATCACCCAACAAATAATGATGAAAATACTTCAAAAAAGGGATTTTTGTTAACTCAAAATTCGTGACAAATGCGGTATCCTTATAACAGTTTGACAGACAACCTTGCAATATTCTGACCTTTGCCATTTTATCCTTTTAGCGAAGGCGACAGAATTCGAATCTATCATCATATTCTTTCAGGAGGCACACTCGTGGATCAAAAAGCTCTGGACGGCCTGCTCAGGCCAGATAAAATTGCGGTGGTGGGTGCATCTGCAACCCCCGGTAAAATTGGATACACAGTTTTGAAAAATTTGCTCGAAGGCGGCTATCAGGGGAAAATTTATCCTGTTAATCCATCCGCAACCGAAATTCTGGGCTTAAAAGTATATCCCACCATTCGTGATATCCCTGAAAATATTGACGCTGCCATTATCACCATCCCGGCAAAGGCGGTCATTTCCACCATTGATGAGCTGGGCGCTAAAGGTGCAAAGGGCATGATTGTGATCACCTCCGGCTTCAGCGAAGTGGGTTTAAAAGAACTGGAGCGGGAACTGGTTGAAAAAGCCCACAGTTATGGCATTCGCGTTCTCGGGCCGAACATTGTTGGTGTGCTCTCAAATTCCGATAAGATGAACGGCTCGTTTGCTCCCTTCCTGCCGCTGGAAGGCAAGGCTTCGCTGGTTTCTCAGTCTGGCGCGTTGTTAATTGCTATTGATGCAGCCAGTTACATTCGCCGGGTTGGCTTTGATAAGCTCATTTCCATCGGTAATATGTCCGATGTGGACTTTGCGGACCTGATCACGTGGTTGAACGGCGACCCGAACACCTCCTGTATTTCTCTGTATATTGAAGGGTTCAAAGATGGACGACGGTTCATCGAAGCAGCTCGCAACGCCAGCAAACCCATCATCGCTCTCAAAGCAGGTGTTTCGGCTCATGGCGCTGCTGCCGCCGCTTCTCATACCGGTTCGCTCGCCGGTGCCGCTAAAGTTTATGGCGCGGCTTTCCAGCAAGCCGGTGTAGTACAGGCAACCGACCTGAACGACCTGTTCAACCGCACTCTGTCTCTTTCTCTTCAGCCGCCCATGAAAGGCGACAACTTATTGGTGATCACCAATGGCGGCGGTGTAGGCGTTTTGGCAACCGATGCGGCCGAAAAATCGGGCGTGCCGCTGAAATTCGCACCGGCAGATGTGCAGGCTGAATTAAAGAAACACATGCCTGAATTTGGTTCTGCTAAAAATCCGGTTGACCTGACCGGTATGGCTGGCACAGAATGGTATCAGGCTTCTATCCGCTTTGCTTTTGCCCATCCATGGGTGGATGGTCTGGTGGTGCTCTATTGTGAAACCGCCATGACCGATCCGCTGGAGATTGCCAAGGGCATCAAGAAAGCGATTGTCGATTCTGGCGTGACCGATAAACCGGTCACAGTTTCCTTTGTTGGCGGGGAAAAATCGGAAGAAGCCATGCGCTGGCTGGTTGAAAATGGGATTCCAGCTTATGGCGCACCGGATCTGGCAGTCAACGCCATTGCTGCTCTGCGGGAATATGCGCGCATGAAAGAAATCGTAAGAGAAGAAGCCATGCCCTGTCTGGCTCAGGATCGTGAACGTGCCTTGAAAATCATCAACAAAGCCCGCAGCGAAGGGCGCGACTCACTGACCGAGATCGAGGCCAAAGAAGTATTCGAATGCTACGGCCTGCCCGTAACACCCACCCGGCTGGCGCGCAACGAAGATGAAGCCGTGGCACTGGCTCGCGAAATCGGTTACCCGGTTGTTATGAAAATCGTCTCCCCTGACATCCTGCATAAATCCGATGCGGGTGGTGTACGGGTCAATATCAAAGACGATGCCGGCGTTCGCGAAGCCTTCAAAGTCATCATGAAAAATGCCAAAGAATACAAGGCAACCGCCAACATTCATGGAATCGCCGTGCAGGAGATGGCACCCTGGGGAACAGAGGTCATCCTTGGGTCAGTGAACGATCCCACCTTCGGCCCAACCATGATGTTTGGTCTGGGCGGTATTTTTGTGGAAGTGCTCAAGGATGTTACGTTCCGCGTTGCACCGGTAACTTCCAGTCAGGCATTACGCATGTTGGACGAGATTCGCGGCGCGCCTATCATTGCTGGTGTGCGCGGCGAAGCTCCGCGTGACCGGCATGCGCTGGCGGATGTAATCTGCCAGTACTCCACCATGATCCTCGATCTGGCAGATGAGGTCAGTGAATCGGACGCTAACCCCGTGCTGGTCTATGAGATGGGTAAGGGATTGAAAGTTGTGGATGCCCGTATCATCCTCAAGAAAAAGTAAATCAGATTGATCGGAACAATAAAGGGCTGGGCATGGTAATCTACTGCCCGGTCCTTTTTGTTTATTTCTGATTTTGCAGTAATCGCTGCCAGGCGCCAACCCACGGTTGACCGATTCGATTGCGTTCGGCAACTTGAACTTTTTGCAGTTTTTGGGCAATCCGCACCGAAAACATCGCAACTTGATTCCAATCCTCTGTCCTTAATGCCTCCAGCATTCCCCGCCCAAGCTGATTAACCCACTCCCATTCCATGCGAAACCGCTCAGCTTTGACCCAATAGCCCCGCTTTTCCCAGGCCTGTACCGAAACATCAATGGTTTCGCCAATTTCAATCAAAGCCAGGCCAATAAACGCCGCCAAATCCCGCGTATTTTCATCAGCCTGTTCCTGTTTCATCAATTCCCGGATCGCTAAAACAACCCCTTTGGTTAACTGAGTTCGTTGCTTTCCGGCGCTCTCCGGGTTTATTAATCGGCTCATAGCGCTCCTCGATGATAGAAAGATTGGCGCTATTATACCAGCCCGGTTTTGGAGATAGAATAAAAATTCAAATTCAAAATTTTTGATAAGCTAACCCGGCGTTATACTCCTGTGACGTGTTAGGTGGTATAATTGGGCGCGCAAACCCGTGGGGAAGTGCTGGAACTGGCAGACAGGCATGACTTAGGATCATGTGCCGAAAGGCGTGCGGGTTCAAGTCCCGCCTTCCCCACTCAAATTAAATCATTTCTATAAAGGATGATCAAGTTGAAACTCGAAATCCAACCCCGAGATGACCATCAGGTCAATGTGATTGCTGAATTTGAGAGCGAACTTTTAGAACAGTATAAACGACGTTCAGCCCGCAAAATTGCCGAAAAAACCCGCATTCCGGGTTTCCGTCCCGGTAAAGCGCCGTATGATGTGGTGCGGCGTGTGGTGGGTGATGAGGCATTAATCGAACAAGCCATTGAAGACTTGATTGATGAATATTACCCAAAAATTTTAGAAGAAGCACAACTCAAACCCGGTGCAGCTGGAAATTTGGAGAAAATTCTCAGCCTCGATCCGCCCAAATTTTCCTTCCTTGTCCCGCTCGAGCCGGAAGTTGATTTAGGCAATTACAAAGAGATTCGTTTGGAATATACACCAGAAGTCGTCGAAGAACAGGAAATAACCGACTTCCTGAAACGCTTGCAAACCAATTATTCTACAGCGGAACCGGTTGACCGACCCGCTCAAGAAGGCGACCTGGTTTATGTCAAATTCTCCGGAAAACTCACCCATCCCGCCGATGAGCAGGATGAGGTTGTTTTTCCCGAACGACCGGCTCAATTCATTCTGGGGAGCGATTTGTTGGAAAATCGCACTTTCCCATTCCCGGGTTTTTCAGAACACCTGCTTGGGAAAAAGGAAGGAGAATCTTTCACCTTAACGCACACCTACCCGCAGGAGGAAGAAGATCCGGCTCTGCAGGGTAAAGAAGTTGAGTTTCAGGTAACGGTGCAGAGTGTAAAGTCCCTCATTTTGCCGGAATTGAACGATGAGTTTGCTCAGAACGTTGGCCAATTTGAAACCCTTGAAGACCTGAAAAAAGCCATACGCGAACAGCTGGAAAACGCAAAAAAAGAAAAAGCCGACGAAACATTTTTCAATCAGCTGTTTGAACAATTCCAATCTCAGGCAACCATCAAATATCCTCCTCAAGTCCTCGAACACGAAATCGAACATTTATTAGAGGACTTCCAACACGATTTGAGCCGACAGGGAATGGAATTGGATACTTATCTCAAAATGGTCAACAAAGACCGCGAAACCTTTATTCGCGAAGAATTGCAACCCGTTGCCCGTCGGCGGTTGGAACGTTCGTTGATCATGGAAAAATTTGCTGATG
Organism: Bellilinea sp.; assembly: GCF_053501535.1. Classification (NCBI taxonomy): domain Bacteria; kingdom Bacillati; phylum Chloroflexota; class Anaerolineae; order Anaerolineales; family Anaerolineaceae; genus Bellilinea; species Bellilinea sp. Next base: position 218,649 of record NZ_JBRCOK010000025.1, read on the forward strand.
TGGAGCAAATCAAATTGGACGAAGCCAATTACCAGCAAGCCGTTCAAGACTCGCTGCGCGATTTACAATCCATTCCCATGGATAAAAAACCCACAAAGGCTGAACAAAATCAACTCACCCAAGAAGTATTGATTTACAATATCAATCGCAGGTTGAATCAAATGATTCTTGACCGCATGAAGGCTATTGCTACCGGACAGACGATTGAAGAACAACCAACCAACGAGGTGACCCCCACTGAAATCAATGCGGAAACCGAAACCGCGTCTGAGCCAGTCACCGGAGAAAACCAGACCCCGCCTGCCGAAGAGCAAAACTGAACATTACAAGATCAGCCAAAGGAGAAACTATGACCATTCCGGCATTTCAAAACATTATCCCTATGGTCATCGAAAGTACCGGCCGCGGTGAGCGCGCATACGATATTTATTCACTGCTCCTCAAAGAACGCATCGTATTCGTCGGTACCCCTATCGATGACCAGATTGCCAATCTGATTGTTGCTCAATTGCTCTATCTGAGTAAAGAAGATCCCGAAAAAGGAATTCAGATGTATATCAATTCCCCCGGTGGAATGATTTACGCAGGTATGGCAATTTACGATACGATGATGATGATTCCGAACAAAATCAGCACGGTTGCGGTTGGGGTAACCGCCTCGTTCGGTACAGTTTTACTGGCGGCCGGTACAAAAGGACAGCGCTATGCCCTGCCCCATGCCACCATTCACATGCATCAACCGCTGGGTGGCGCTTCCGGACAGGCTTCGGATATTGAAATTCAAGCCAAAGAAATCCTGCGTCTCAAATCCCGCTTGAATGAAATTCTTGCACACTGTACCGGACAGCCTCTGGAAGTCATCGAAAGAGATACGGAACGAGATTTCTACATGGACGCCCAGCAGGCAGTCGAATATGGTTTAGTGGATCAGGTTTTGATTCCACCCAAAAAGTAAATTATGTTTCTCTCCGGCAGGGTATCCATCCTGCCGGAGACACTTCTAACTATTCGACATGCTCCTCGATCACTTTCCACAACTGAAAGCCGTTATTCTGGATATGGATGGTGTCCTCTGGCGGGGTAAACAACCTATTGGGAACCTTGCTGCCATTTTCACCAAGTTTCAGGATTTAGGCATTCAGTATACGTTTGCAACCAACAACGCCACCGGTAGTATTGGACAATATGTCGAAAAATTGCGTTCCTTCGGTGTTGAGGTAAACCCAAACCAGATTATCAACTCACCGATGGCGGTTGCGTATTACCTCAAAAAGTTATACCCCCAGGGTGGGGCTGTATACCTGATTGGTGAAACCGGACTGATCGAAGCGCTCCAGGAGGCCGGCTTTTATCACTCCGAAGACGGTGTGCTGGCTGTGGTAGCCGGGCTGGATCGCCAGTTCACTTATGAGAAATTACGCAAAGCCTCCCTCCTGATTCAGAAGGGTATTCCTTTCATCGGCACAAACCCCGATAAAACTTTCCCCTCACCAGAAGGTCTTACCCCAGGCGCTGGTTCAATCCTGGCAGCTATTGAAACTGCCAGCGGAGTTGCGCCGCAAATTATGGGCAAACCTTACCCGCATTTATTTCAACTGGCCCTCCAGCAAATGGGGACACAACCGGAAGAAACCCTTGTAATTGGTGACCGCCTGGATACGGATATTTTGGGAGGAAAAAATGCCGGTTGTAAAACAGCACTGGTGCTGACCGGCGTCACCACTCTTGCTGAAGCAGAACAATGGCAGCCCAGACCGGATCTCATCGCCAACTCACTCAGCGAATTAGTCGGTGTTGATTCCTGAATGACTGAAGCAGATTTCTCTTCCCACAAACGCCTCATTTACGATCTCGATTATGCTGAACTTGAGGTCCTGATCAAAGATTGGCAGCAACCTTCGTTTCGCGCCCGTCAAATTTGGGAAGGTGTGTATAAAAATTTTTGGCGGAAAGCGGAGGAATTTACCACCCTGCCGGCAAGTCTACGTCATCAGATGGCACAGACCTTCAGGTTTTCCGCCTTAGAACCCGTTCAGGTGCTCCAATCCTCAGACCGGGAAACAACGAAAACCCTCTTTCAATTGGCAGATGGCAAAGCCATTGAAGCAGTACTCATGAAGTACGAAAAGCGTCGTACTCTGTGCATCTCCACACAGGCCGGTTGTGCCATGGGATGTGTTTTTTGTGCCACCGGTCAAATGGGTTTCAAGCGCAATTTGAGCAGCGGAGAAATTGTAGAACAGGTCATTTACTACGCCCGCCTGCTCCACGAAGAGGGCGAAATGGTTACAAACGTCGTCTTGATGGGCATGGGCGAGCCCTTCCACAACTACGAAGCCACCATGGCGGCCATTGACAGGCTCAACCATCCTCTGGGGATGAATCTGGGAGCACGCCGCTTCACCATTTCCACCGTGGGTTTAGTCCCAATGATCCGCCGTTTTGCCGCCGAACAAAGGCAGGTGAATCTGGCCATCAGCCTGCATGCTGCCGATGACGAATTGCGTACCTCCATGCTGCCAATCAATAAAAAATACCCCCTGAACGAATTGATGCAAGCCTGTCGTGACTATGTTGCTCAAACTCACCGCCGCCTGACGTTTGAATGGGCATTAATACAGAATGTAAATGACTCGGTAGAAACTGCCCGCAAACTTGCTCATCTTTTAGAAGGGCTATTGTGTCACGTCAATGTGATTCCACTCAACCCCACCCGGAAGTATGCCGGTAAAGGCAGCACCCGGGAACGTGCATTGGCCTTCAAAGCCGAACTGGAACGTCACGGAATTCCCTGTACCATCCGCATCCGGCGCGGCATTGATATTCAGGCAGGTTGTGGTCAACTGGCAATTCTTCAACCCACCAATTCATCATCCAATGCCCTTATGATATAATCATCCCGCTATGGCAGAATTATTCACCAAATGGAAAGAAGCTCTCAATCGCACCAGTAAAGCCGCGTTTGGCAGACTGGCAACTGTTTTCGGCGCAACCGAAATTGACGAATACACATGGGAAGAACTGGAAGCCTTGCTCCTTCAGGCTGATTTGGGTATTCAGACCACACAGGAAGTCATTAGCACACTTCAAAAAAAGGCGGCTCAACAAGGTGTCATTCGAGCAGCCGAATTGCGCAATCTGCTGCGAAGTGAGCTGATTCAACGCCTTGACCCAGCCCCACCTGTTGATCTCGACCACCATAAACCGGCAGTGGTTTTGATTGTTGGAGTGAACGGCTCCGGCAAGACCACAACCATTGCCAAGCTGGGTAAAAAGTTCTCCCAACAGGGGAAAAAAGTACTGCTCGGCGCTGCCGATACTTTCCGCGCCGCTGCCGTAGATCAACTGGAAATTTGGGCGGAACGGCTCAATTTACCGGTAATCAGCGGTCAACCCAGCGCCGATCCGGGGGCAGTTGCATACGATACCATTCAAGCCGCTATTTCCCGCAACATGGACATCGTCTTTATTGATACTGCCGGCAGACTGCACACCCGCTACAACTTAATGGAAGAATTGAAAAAAGTCTATCGCGTGAGCGGGAAAGCCCTGCCGGGAGCACCTCATGCCACCTGGCTGGTACTGGATGCCACCACCGGCCAAAACGCTCTGCAACAAGCCAAAGCATTCAAAGATGCCGTGCAGATCACAGGCATCATTCTCGCCAAGCTGGATTCATCCGCCCGCGGGGGGATGGCTTTTGCCATTCAGAAAGAATTGGGCATCCCCATCCTGTTTGCTGGATTGGGAGAACAACCGGATGACCTTCAACTCTTTGACCGTGAAGCTTTTGTAGATGGCATTCTTGCCTGAAGCATTGTACTGGAGGAAGTATGCAAGAACTAATAGATCAGCTGACGGATTATACCCGTCAAATCCATGATCTAATGGAGCATCTTTGACTTCGCCAAAAAGAAGTCAGAATTAGATCAACTGGAAAAACAGGCAGAAGATCCAACCCTGTGGGATAACCCCGCTCGTGCACAACAACTGATGAAAAAACTTTCTTCCTTGCGGGAAGAGGTGCACGACTGGGAAAAACTTCAGCAAAGAATTGCCGATTTGCTCGATCTGGCAAAAATGGAAGATGCGAGTCTGCTGCCAGAAATCGAACAAGAGGTGGACGACCTTCGGAAAATTCTGGAACAAAAGGAACTAAACACCCTTTTATCTGGACCGTATGATCAGGGGAATGCCCTATTGGCCATTCATGCCGGAGCCGGCGGAACCGATTCGCAGGATTGGGCTGCCATGCTTCAGCGCATGTATCTGCGCTGGGCAGAGCGTTCCGGTTACGCAACCGAAATTTTGGACATGACCGAAGGCGAAGAAGCAGGCATCAAGAGCGTTACCATCGCCGTGAATGGAAAATACGCATACGGTTACTTGAAATCGGAAAAAGGGGTACATCGGCTCGTCCGCCTTTCTCCTTTTGATGCAGCCCATCGCCGTCATACTTCCTTTGCCCTGGTTGAAGTCCTCCCAGAAATCGAGGATGATGAAGAAATCGTCATCAATCCGGACGACGTGCGCATTGACATTTTCAAATCGTCAGGAGCGGGTGGTCAAAATGTACAAAAGAATGCCACCGCGGTGCGCCTCTTGCACCTTCCCACCGGCATCATCGTCACCTGTCAGAACGAGCGTTCCCAAATCCAGAATCGCGAAAATGCCTTCCGCGTTCTAAGGGCTCGCCTGGCAGCATTAAAGCAGGAACAGCAGGAAAAAGAACTGGAAGCGCTGCGTGGTGAATACCAAAAAGCCGAGTGGGGCAGTCAGATTCGTTCTTATGTGCTGCACCCTTATCAATTGGTCAAAGATCACCGCACCGATTACGAAACCGGCAACACACAAGCCGTGCTGGACGGCGAATTGGACGGCTTTATCGAGGCTTATTTGCGCTGGAAACGTTGAGGTCTTAATCCAGCATTTTTGCCAGTTCAAACAATTTCAGGTCGATTTGTTTCTTGTTGGCGACCACTTCTTCCAGCGGGGTGGTCGCTACCTGACTTTTAATCATCCCAACCAGCACGCCGTACTCGCCTCTTTCCAAGGCTTCAACAGCACCGGCTCCTAGCCGGCTGGCCAGAATTCGGTCATACGCGCCGGGATCACCACCTCGCTGAACATGCCCCAGAATGGTCACCCGCAGGTCAAAGCCCAACCGCTCACGATGCTTTTCAAAATACGCTTCCAGTTTGGTGGCGTTATATTGAGCACCTTCTGCAACCACTACAATTGCATGGGCTTTGCCGCGTTCATAGGCTCGCACCAATCGCTGAGCAATTTCTTCCGGGTCAACCTGCACCTCAGGTATGACCACCGCCTCTGCCCCACCGGCAATGGATGCCATCAAAGCCAGATAACCGCAATCGCGCCCCATGACTTCCACAAGAAAAGCACGCTGATGAGAGGAAGCCGTAATTTTCAACCGATCAATGGCTTCTAAAGCGATATTCAGGGCTGTATCTACCCCAATGGTAATATCCGATCCGTATAAGTCGTTGTCAATGGTTGAAGCCACCCCCACAACGGGAAAACCATGTCTGTGTAATGCAAGAGAACCGGTCTGAGAGCCGTTTCCACCAATCACAACCAACCCTTCAATTCCAAACTGGTTTAAGGATCGAATTGCCTTCAACTGACCGGCTTCGGTCTTAAATTCCGGTGAACGGGCACTCCCCAGGATGGTACCACCCTTCTGTAAAATTCCGCCGACATCTCTTGCCCCCAGCGGAAAAATTTTGCCATCAATTAATCCCTCATATCCGTTACGCACTCCGTACACTTCCCAACCGCGTACTGCTGCTGTGCGAACAACAGCCCGAATGGCGGCATTCATGCCGGGTGCATCTCCCCCGCTGGTCAATACAGCAATTCTACGCATGACTATACCCTCCAATGAAACTTCTTCACGATGAAAGATGTCTGTACGATTTTAACACAGTTTTTCTGTTCTGCCGGTTTCACAATTTGGCGGGATTGTAATCTGTTTAAGGAAAAATAGATGACACTCGTGAGTAAAAAAGCGGCAATATTTCAGTAGAAAGGTAAATCCGGTTTTGTTACAATCAGCGTGGTATCGGCAGGCAAATCCTTAAACCCAGAAAAGGATTATCCATGTCATCACGCAGAGTACAAAAACACCCCATCCTGCCAGCAATTGAAAAACAATCCATCACTTTTTACTGGCAGGATAAACCCCTTTTAGCACTCGCCGGGGAAACAATAGCATCAGCCTTGATTGCCAACGACATCCATATTTTTGGTCATCATCCCAGAGACGGCTCCCCTCTGGGAATTTTTTGTGCCAACGGGCAGTGCGCTCAATGTATGGTGATCATGGATGGTAAACCGGTCAAGTCCTGCATGGAACTGGTGAAAGAGGGTTGCCATGTTTCTCCCGCAAATGGATTACCGGCTTTACCCCAGGATGATCAGATCCCACCCATGAGAGAAATTAAAACGCTTCCCATTCCGGTGTTGATCATTGGTGGCGGCCCGGCTGGATTATCCGCTGCCATTGAATTGGGCAAACACAACATTCCGGTAATCCTGGTGGATGACAAACATCGCTTGGGGGGCAAGCTGGTTCTGCAAACACACCGCTTTTTTGGTTCCACGGAAGCAGTTTATGCCGGCACAAGAGGGATTGACATCGCCACCCGTCTTGAAGAAGAAGTAAGGTGTTTACCTTCCGTTGAAATCTGGATGAACAGCACTGCTCTGGCAGTATTCGAAGACCAAAAAGTGGGTATTTTAAAAAATAATCGGGAGTACACGCTGGTTCAACCGCAGGTACTGCTGGTTGCCTGTGGCGCCCGCGAAAAATTTCTCGCTTTCGATGGAAATGCCCTGCCGGGAGTAATCGGTGCTGGGGCATTCCAAACCCTGGTTAACCGTGATCTGGTCAAACCTTGTGAAAGATTATTTATTGTCGGCGGGGGGAACGTCGGCCTGATTGCCGGTTATCATGCCCTCCAAGCCGGAATTCAGGTTGTCGGTCTGGTTGAAGCCCTGCCGGAATGCGGTGGTTACAAAGTTCATAAAGATAAACTGGCA